>CANRIQ010000064.1 GCA_947630655.1 uncultured Clostridia bacterium
TTGCAAGAAAACAGCTTATTTTCTGCGAGTATGACGAACTGTCCGAAAACAATCTGTTAAATCGGATAATTAAAACAACCGCATTGCTTTTGATTCGCTGTGAAGATGTTGATGATGAATACAAAAGCGAGCTTAAAAAGGAAATGCTGTTTTTCTCGAATGTTGATACCGTTGACCCCGCAAATGTTCGTTTTTCGGCAATCCGTTTTCAGCGGAACTGCGGTACATATCAGATGCTTATAGGAATATGTCAGCTGGTTTTAGAGGGCATGTTATTGACGACCGAAAACGGCGAATACAGGCTGGCTTCGTTTATTGACGAACAGCAGATGAGCCGTTTATACGAGAAATTTATTCTTGAATATTACGCGAAAGAATGCCCGCAAATCAAGGCTTCGGCTTCAAAAATACACTGGGCATTGGACGATGAAAACGCGACAATGCTGCCCGAAATGCAGAGCGATATTATGCTTACAAAGGACAGCACGGTGCTTATAATTGACGCAAAATATTACGCTCATACAACGCAGCTGCGGTATGACGTTCACACGCTTCATTCAAACAATGTGTATCAGATTTTCACTTATGTAAAAAACAAGGACAAGGAGTTTTCCGACAAGCCGCACAAGGTTTCGGGAATGCTTTTGTATGCGGCAACCGACGAGGAAATTCAGCCGAACGTAAGTTATCAGATGAGCGGGAACAAAATTAGCGTCAAAACCCTCGATTTAAATAGGGAGTTTTCGGAAATCGCCTCGCAGTTAAATGCGATTGCGAGGGAGCATTTTGATGGTGAGGATTGAAAAAAATGCGGCTAAAAAATTGACCGGAGAAGGGAAAATCCGCGCTAAATATCGAGTTTTGCCCTCTCGCTGTTGGAAAGAAAATTTCAATGTCTAGTCTTGCAATCCGCGCAGTAGAGCGAATTTTGAGCCTTTGCTAGTTGTCCGCCTGCGGAGGATAGTTTGGATTGTCATAAAGTGAAGAAGTTGCATATAAATTTCCATACAATCAAAAAAGCGTTCGCCGAGGCGAACGCCAGCGTTATCCGCAAAGCGGATAATGCGTTTACTATACACTGTACACTTTTTACTGTATACTGCAAAAACCACCCACCGCCGTACAGAAATTAACGTTTGAAAATATGCTGCTTATGCTGGGAAATTGTGCACGCATTATCCGCTTTGCGGATAACGCTGACGTAGCCTTGCCGCGAGATTTTGGAGCAGGTGGTTCTGCGTTTCAGTGCATAAAACAAAGCGGCAGGCTCTCCGTTCAAGTGGAGAGCCTGTTTTTCCTCTATTTCATCAGCTCGTCCGACAGCCTTATTATCTCGTCTGCAAGCTTTTCGCGTCGCGCTTTTGTTATCGCCGAATAGATAGGATAAGCGCAAATTATTCCGACAATTCCGACCACTCCTACGATAATTCCTAAGACGAAAAATTCCCCGCCCCAGACCATTGTACAGCACATTCCGACGCCCAAAATCAGACAGCTCAGAATGCCGATAATTAACGAAACAATCGTGCCCGGGCGCGTCACGCTCTTATCCAGACGGCGCAGCTGCTCCATTTTATCCTCGGTTTTTTCGTGCGAATATTTTTCGCGGATTTTTTTAATTTCCTCCTGCTGCGCTGCGGAGTAGGTGTAATTAAACGTGTTGTTCATCTTCAAAAATCCCCTTTCTGAAGCCGTTTTGTGGACTTCACAATCATAAAAATTGCAATGCCGATAACAATTGTGCAGACCGCACCGCCCGTCGCTGCGGTCATTGCTTTTCGGAAAAGCGGATCATCATCACTGCCGAACTGCGCTAACATCGCGGTTTCAAGCGACAAAATCGACACCATCGCCGCGACAAGATTTATCACCTTTGCCGCCGACAGCATCGGGCTTTTGTGTTTTCTGAATTTTACAACGTTTACGACCGCACAAATTATTGAATAAAACGAATACGCCGCCATTGCGTAAATCAGTATTCCGGGGTAGTCAAAGCCCTTGTTTTGTCGCACCATAAAGCCAACTATGCCCGCTAACAATTGGTTCATTACAAGCAAAATTATCCCGCACAATCGATAACGTTTCAGCTCCGTTTTTATGGTCAGATTATTATTTTTATGCAGCAAAATAAACCGCATAATTGCAAGCAAAATATAATAAACACCGAGCGCGATAAACCACACCGAACGGTAATAAATTCCCGAAAATAATTTCAGAATTATGTACAGAAAATTGATAAACAAACCGCAGTATAATGCGATTTCCGTGCGAAAACGAACGTCCGTAAAAAAGCGATTTCCGAGTTTTGTTTCGCGGATCTTTTTCATAAGACTGCTGTCGTTTAACCGACATCGTGTCAGTTTAAAAAATGAAATTATCCGCGGAAAATTCGTTATCGAAATTGTCAGCGCGTAGGCTGAAAAACCATAGGAAAAATACCGGAAAACGGGATTTTGTATTTTGAAAACCGCGGTTGACAACACTGAAAAATAGCCTAGTGAAGCCAAAATCACCGCGGGTATCGCGGGCGGGAAAATTATTTTTCGGAGAATATTTTTAATTCGCGTCATTGGATTTTCTCCTTAATTTCACGGTGAATGTGCTGCCGCGTCCAACTTCGCTTTGAACCGAAATTTCCCCGCCGATTATGTCCATGATCCGTTTTACCAGCGCAAGCCCTAAACCGTTTCCCTGAGCCGCATGAGAGGTGTCGCCCTGATAAAATTTCTCGAAAATATGCCGCCCCGTTTCGGGACTAATTCCGCACCCCGTGTCGCTGATTTTGACCACCGCAAATTCCCCGTCCGCATGCATCGAAAGCGCGACTTTCCCGCCCGTTTCGGTGAATTTCAGCGCGTTTGAAAACAGGTTGCTCCACACAAGCTCCAGCAATTCAAAATCGCTTTCAATAAGCACTTCGTCGGCAATTTCCGTCGAAATTTCAATGCGTTTTTCCTCCCAGATCTTCTCGAAATTTAAGAGACTTCCGCACAATTGCTCGCCCAAATCGTACAACTTTTTTTGCGGGAAAATCTGCTGATTTTCGAGCCGATTTAACTTCAAAATATTCGTTATCAAATCCGCAAGCCGCCGCGACGAATTCGTAATTATTTTCGCATATAGGAGCCGTTTTTCGTCGCTCAAATCGAGCGTTTGGAGCATCGTTCCGTAATTTTGAATTACCGCAAGCGGGGTTTTCAATTCGTGCGAAACGTTCGCGATAAAATCCGTGCGGAGCGTTTCAATTCCCGACAATTCGCGCGCCATGCGGTTGAAATAATCAATAATTAAATTAAATTCATCGCCGCCGCGAATTTTTGAAATTTGCACCGAAAAATCCCCGTCTGTAATTTTTTCCGCTGCCGCAATGATGTGTTTTACGGGGCGCGTTACCATAAACCACCGCCGAATTTCGTCGATAATTGTGAATAAAAGGCTGATTAAAATCACATTCCCGAACGTCAATTTTGCCGCAAGCGTGATGTTTTCTTCGGTCAATTCAACCCTTGCTGTTTGCTGAAATGTGATTAAAAAAAGCGTCATGCAGCACGTCACGGTAAACGAAATTATTAAGAAAAACGACGCGAACCGCCGCGCTGATTGCAGAATTTTTACAACCCGTAAACCCGCATTGTTACGCGCTTTCACTTAATCACCGCCTTGTAACCTAAACCGTGTACTGTCTGAATTTCAAACTCATCACAATCGGAAAATTTGTCGCGGATTTTCGTGATGTAAACATCGACGGCGCGCGGCGCGGTGTTGGTTTCCGCGTCCCAGAATTCGTCCATTAACTGCGTTCGCGTGAACGTCTTTTTCGGGTAGGACAACAGCTTGTACAAAATGTTGAATTCCCGCGCCGTGAGCGGAATTTCCTGCCCGTCAAAAATTGCCGTTCGTTCGTCCGCGTCAAGCGTTAATTTGCCGATTTCAAGCCTGTGACTTGCGGCAATTTTTGACCTTCTCAGCAACGCCCCGATACGCAAAAACAGCTCGTCGAGGTCGATAGGTTTTACCATGTAATCGTCTATCCCGATGCGGTAACCGCGCTGTTTTGACGCGAAATCGTCGCGCGCAGTCATAAATAAAATCGGTATATTTTCGTTCAGCTCGCGCACGGTTTTCGCAAATTCAAACCCGTCAATTTCGGGCATCATAATATCGGAAATCACGAGGTCGAATGTGCTGCCGTACATCGCGTTGTACGCGTCGTTGACGCTCTGACAGCCCTCCGCGGTGTAGCCGCTTTGGTTTAAAAACGCGCACACGGCATGATTTAAGTCTTTGTCGTCCTCGACTACAAGAATTTTGAACATTTTCCGCACCTCCTTTTTATATTATAGCACACAAATGTTAAAGTTTTGTTAAGATTTTTGAAAAATTGAAAAAATTTACCCGCATTTTTAAAACGCGGGTTAAAAATTTATTTCCCGGAATTTTGCTTTGCAATGCGCTTTTTCGCGTCATCAACGGTTTCATTTTCGCGGGTCAGAAATTTATCGACGAATTTGTCTTCAATTTTTTTGTAACCATCGACAACTCCGTTTTCGATTTTTTTATAACCGTTTACAACGCCGTCTTCAAGTTTCTTATAGCCCTCAACAACGCCGTTTGCTATCTTTTCGTTTGCTTCAATAAATTTTGACATAACACATTCTCCTTAATTAAAAATTGATTTTTCATGCCATCATTTTTTTACGGACAATTACGGCAATTACTGTTCCTATACCCGAAAGTACTGTTGCTATTATTGCGGGAATTATGAACTTTTTCATATTTGCACCTCCTCACTTAAGTCCTACGCACATCGGAATAAGGCACAGCAGAAGAATTATCCCCGCAAGTCCCACAACAATGCCCAAAATCATCATATCAAACACCATGACCATGCACATTCCGACTCCCAGAACTAATGCGCCTAAAACTCCGAATGCAATTTTTCCGACGGTTTTTGGGTTGATTTTCAGCGCGGGTTTTCCGAGAGCAATTCTCCGCACGATAAACGTTGCAATCAGCACTACGCCGCCAATTGCCGCCAGAATTACCCCCGCCGTGAACGCGTCCCATTCGGGCAGCAGGCACATGCACATTCCCAGCGCGAACGCCAGTCCTCCGATAACCGAAAAAATAAGCGTAAAAAAGTTTTCTTTTTTCATATTGAATACCTCCGTTGTTTATTGGTGAGTTTCCTCACTTGCTGATTGTATTTTACTGCATAAATGTTAAATATTTTTTCAAGAAATGTTAAAGTTTTATTAAAATCAAAAATATCGGCTAATCCCGAAGAGATAGTTGCTTATCTTTATGAGATAAGCGAAATTAAGACCGCGAAAATCGTTCCGGAGGATATTATATTGACCTGATGAACGGAAAGGAGCGCGGTTAAAATGGAAACGAGATTTGAACGTTATACTTTCGGAAAGCGGCTTCGCAGTATGCTTGCGGTCGATTTCCGCAGAATGTTTACCATGCGGTTATTTTACATAATCGCGGGCTGCTGTCTTATAGCTCCCGTATTGATACTTGTTATGACGACAATGTTCGGCGGCGTTGACCCAGAAACGGGTGAAACAATTGAAACGGAAATGTTTACAAACGTATGGCAGATAATTTCGTCGGTAAGCGGCGAAAGTGCCGACAGCGGAATGGAAATGGATATTACTATGATGTGCAATATGAATATGCTGTATTTCGGAATTGCGGTGTTGGTGTGTCTGTTTGTTTCCGAGGATTTCAAGAGCGGATATGCTAAAAATCTGTTCACTATACGAGCTAAAAAAGCGATTATGTAATATCAAAAACCGCTGTTTGTTTTGTCGGCGGCGCGATAATGACAGCTTTGTTTTTTATCGGCTCAATGCTGGGCGGCGCAATTGCGGGATTGTCCTTTGATACGGACACGGCGGGGGTCGGCGGCGTTGTTATTGCCTTATCTCAAAGGTGCTTTTGACTGCGGTGTTTGTTCCGATTTACCTTGTAATGAGCGTTGCCGCTAAACAAAGGACGTGGCTTTCAATGATCGTTTCACTCGGCGCGGGTATGCTGCTGTTTATGATGATACCGATGATGACGCCGCTTGACGCAGGCATTATGAACGTGGTTTTGTGTCTTGCGGGCGGCGCGGTTTTCAGCGTGGGACTTGGGGCGGTAAGCAATCTGATACTGAGGAAAACGAGTTTGGTGTAACCGATACTCAACAAAAACAGAGGTCAGAACTAAATCTGACCTCTTTTTTCACATTTATCCCAATCTCCTTGCCGCAATGAGGATCTTGCTACATATATCAACTTTACATCCTCCTCGCCCTCTCGCTGTCAACGTCCGCAAGATACCGCTCGATCTCGTTTCTAACCTTCTGTAACCACTTACTTCAAACTCGTTGCAGCAATAACCGCCTTGCAGTATCGCGATTTCCTTGCTGTTTTGCTTTCGCAACACCTTGCAGTCCGCACAGTAGAGCGAATTTTGCGCCTTTGCAAGGTAAAAATTCCCGCACAGCTTGCACCTCAGACAGAAAATTCTGTCCAACTCGTTCAACGTTTCGGCAACGCGCGGGACGAATTATAGACGATCCGGTAGGCTGTGGTTATGCGGATTGCATGTAATTGTAAATCGGAATTTAACGGCGAATTCCATTTATGTCAAATGATTTTTTCAATGCAGCTTCTGTGGGGAAAATTGCCCCAATGAGCGGAATAAGCTGCACTGCGCAAACAATTCCCCCAACAGCTCCGATTATATCGGTTCCTTTGTTGAACACAAATATCAGGGGAACAATAGATAACGGCAATAATACCAATCCACATATGAGCCATAGTTTTCCACAATACTTATGTGCAAATTCCCATGTATCTTTGTTTTTCATTGACATCGTTGTTCTATACCCAAACACGTCGTTAATATTCTCCGGAGCTTTTGTCATGAATATTTTGCCCAAAACAACCATAGCCACCGGAATAAGTAAATCCATAAGCAGCATGAATATCCAAAAGCCCATTTATTCATCCTCCTTTTCAAATCCCGATTTTTATGAAGATATCAATATTATACACAGCCATATTGAAAAAGTCAACCGCTTTCCGGAAGAAAAAAGGCATGTTGGCAGTTTACAGTTGACAGGTACTATGTTTGAAAAATGCAAGCTTGCGAAACAAATAAGCGGCTTTTTATAAGAAAAACCTCACCCTCGCGATTGCGGGGGTGAGGTTTAAATTTATAGGTATGGTTATTAGTCATTTAATTCGCCGTTCTGATAATCGTCGGAACAGACTTCCGCTCTTCCTTCCTGCGAATTAGTGCCTCCAGCTCTGAAACGGCTTTGTTGTTAATATAATCCCGATTTGGGTAAGCCGAAGCATTAACGTTGACCTCCGAAATATTATCACCCAGCAGCTCTTTTTTCTTCCAATACCTCACAAGCAGAGCCGCAATACTGTTTTCGGCTGCTGAGTCATCAAAAGCCATAGCAATGATTTCATTCAGGATATTTATGTCAACCTTTTTTTCGAGTTGCAGAACTATTTCCCAAATGCTCTTTGTGCCATTGTTAAGGGATATTATTGCCTTCAAAACTTGTTCCATAACCTCCGCAGATATTCCGTTAAATGCCAGACTTTGCCCGTCTCCGACACATCCGTGCAACGTCGTTTCCCCTAAGCCTGCCTTCTCGGTGAGAAAGTCCTTAAAACCTAAATAATTTTCATTATTTTTAATATTGACAGAATTCGGAACAACATTGTAATATGACTCAAAGCCTACGCTGTCTATCATAGCTTTCCCCCTCCTTGCGGTTATACAAAGCAAATTATGTGCTCGACCTTATCCGTTGGGATTTGGTGAGGTTCGGAATATTGTTAGGGCTGATCTGATTGGGTATCTGAATTTGATAACTTCCGGAATACATCGTTCGCTGATAATTTGCACTTGGCAGTAAATTTGGGAAACACCTTTTTCATAAGTACATACAACGCATAACCTAAAGCTGCACCGGCTGTATTGCACAGCAAATCATCAATATTGCTTGATCTGCCATTAAGAAAAATTTGCACTATCTCTATAACAAAACTTAAAGAAAAACCAATGAGCGTTATCTTAAGTAATTTCGCCTTTTTACAGATAAACGGCAGAGCTAAACCCAACGGAACAAATAATAAAATGTTTAACAGAATATCGGTTATGCGTGCCGAATAGAAAAACCGTTCGGGATGACCGTTCAAAATACAAGACAATAAATTTGGAAATGGGTTTGGCATTCTGGGAGCACGGAAAAAATCCTCAAACGGATTATATTCTAATCCGTGAACCATACATTGCCAAAAATATTTCCAGAATTCTGTAGGCGTCAGCAACCCGCAAATTATAAATACACCCCAACAAACTAAAAGAAATCTGATAAATTCGTTAAGTCGGGATTTTTTTCGCACGATTGCAAAATTATTACCGAATTTGCGTTTGTGCCACACAGCGCGTGCAATACAATAAATTGCGCTAAACAATACAAATATCGGCAGCAGGTAAATAAAAATGTCAAAACTGCCGCAATTCATATATATCCAATCGATTAAATTGATAAGTACGTTTTTAATGCGTTCCAAAATTTATCACCAAACCTGTTAGTTGCGTGTAATTACTAACTCATTGCACCCTTCCGCCTGTTGGCAGTTTACAGTATATAGTTTACAGTGAACAGTAAAGGAATCCGCTGGCGCGGATATTTTAGATTGTATTGGAATTTATCGGCAGCCCGCCCTCTTTGTGACAATCAAAAAACCGCGAAGCGGCACATTTTACAGCGTTATCCGTGTAGCGGATAACGCGTTCACTGTACCCTGTACACTGTAAACTGCCAACCCGCCGTACAGAAAACAACGTCCCAGTGAGAACGACGTCTCACCGGGAACCGGTCAAGGGCTGTGCCCTTGTGGTGGAGATAAGGGGATTCGAAAATCCCTCTGTGCTTTTTCTAACTTTTGGCAAACTGCAACAAACCGCATAACAATGCGCTTTTCGACAATTTCTGTTTCGGCAGTTTTTAGTAACTTTTAGCGGTTTTTTGCACAAATAAAGAACAAATAAAGAACAAATTTTTAAGACGCGGCGTGTTTCTGCATATCTTTATGTGAGTAAAAAAGTTGATACATATATCAACTCAAACAAGAGAAAGCGCAGGGCAACCCCCGCTTTTCTTGTGTTGACATTTCGCCCGAAATCTGCTATAATAGCTATAAGAAATCACCATTTTCGGAGGTAAAAATGAAACAGTACATTGTAGACGCATTCACAAATAAGCCGTTTTCGGGCAATCCTGCGGCGGTTTGCGTTATGGAAAATTGGCTTTCGGAAGACGCGATGATGAAACTTGCTATGGAAAATAATCTGTCGGAAACGGCTTTTGTTGTCAAAGAAGAGAACGGATATCGTCTGCGCTGGTTTACACCCGCAACGGAGGTTGAACTCTGCGGTCACGCAACTCTCGCGGCGGCGTTTGTAATCCTCAATTTCTGCGAGCCAAACAGCGGTGAGGTAAAATTCAATACACTCAGCGGCGAGCTGACAATTCGCCGAAACGGCAACCTGTACGAAATGGACTTCCCGACTTACGAACTTAAGGAAATCCCCGTAACGGATGAAATGGAGCAGGCATTCGGCGTGCGCCCGATAAAGGCGGTGCTGGGGCTGGATTTGGTCTGCATTTTCAGCTCCGAGGACGTTGTCAGAAATATGACGCCCGACCAGATGCTTTTGGCAGGCATTGAGGGTCGAATTCAAAACGCCACTGCACGCGGCACGGAAACCGACTGCGTGTCACGCAGTTTCTGTCCGAAGCTCGGTATTGCGGAAGATCCCGTTTGCGGCTCGGCGCATTGCCAGATTGCCGACTTTTGGGCAAAGCAACTGAATAAAAACGAAATTTACGCTTATCAGGCGTCAAAACGCGGCGGTTATCTGCATTGCAGAATGAAAGGCAAACGCATTGCTATCAGCGGCGAGGCGGCTTTGGTTGCGGTTTCCGAAATTGTCGCTAAACTGTAAATTGCATAGGGAAAGCAGAGGACAACCCCGCTTTTGTTGTGTTGACATTTCGCCCAAAATCTGCTATAATGTACTTAAAAGACTGGGGGAAAGAGATTATGGCGGACATTGAAAGCAAAAAGGCGGCTCGTGAATTTGCGGAGCGGTGGAAAG
>CANRIQ010000065.1 GCA_947630655.1 uncultured Clostridia bacterium
GCGGGCGAAATTCCCCTGCAAGAAGCTTGTGGTGCGCGGCAACTCGTTCCCGTCAAAATGCCGCTGTTTGGGGCGGTTCGGGAATGCGCAAAGGGGCGGAATACTCCGCTTTAAAGGTTTTTTGACCCCTCGGAAAAGGGTTGTCAGACCCGACGGAAAAGCTGACGAAAAGTACGGCGGGCTTAGTAATTATTGAAACTCAAAAAAAGGAGAAAGTGCTATGGCTACCATTATCAGCGACAAGGAAAGATTTCACCTGAAAATCAAAACCGGCGACGTGGGGCGGTATGTTATCCTGCCGGGCGACCCGGGGCGCGTTCCGAAAATAGCGGCATATCTCACCGACGCACGGCAGATCGCCCAAAACCGCGAATACAACATCTACACGGGTTTTTTAGGCGGAGAACCCGTGTCCGTATGCTCTACGGGCATCGGCGGTCCGTCTGCGGCAATCGCTGTCGAGGAGCTTATCGACAGCGGCGCGGACACCTTTATCCGCGTGGGAACCTCGGGCGGAATCGACCTCTCGGTTTTCGGAGGGGATCTGATAATCGCGGAGGCTGCTATACGCGCCGAGGGAACAAGCTATGAATATCTGCCGCAGGGTTATCCCGCGCTGGCGGATTTTGAGGTTACGGCGGCACTGGTTGAGGCTGCTAAGGAGCTGTCAAGCCCCGACCCGGGAGAACGCTGGCATGTGGGCGTTGTTCACAGCAAGGACAGCTTTTACGGCGAGGTAAACCCCGACGGCTCGGGCGTTCCCGACAACCTTAAATCGCGCTGGGAAAGCTATTTAAAATGCGGCTGTCTGACCTCGGAAATGGAATGTGCGGCAATTTATTCCGTGGGGCTGGTGCGCTCCACTCCCGAGAAGAGAATTCGCTGCGGCGGAATACTCACCGCGCTGTGGAACGCGGAACGCTCTAAGCGAAACCTGCCCGACTGCGTGACAGACGACCCCACACGCGGCATTGTATGCGCTATACGCGCGCTGGAGCTGCTTATCCGCCGCGATACAATGACGGTTTACGAGAGCGGCGTATAGGCAGTTTACAGGATATAGTGTACAGTAAACAGCAAAAGGAGCGTTCGCTTTCGCGAACGCTTTTTTGATTGTCTGTAATGTGAAATGAGCAAAATAAACCCCTGCCAAATCGCATAACAAAGCCGTGTTTGGCGAATTTTCACAAACATCTGCGGCGATTTTCGTCTAAATTCCCTCCAAAAACCGAAACTATAGTTACTGTCAAAAACATAATTCGCGTGGTAAAATTTAATTGCGACGGGAAAAACGTTCAGCGTTGACCCGAAGCCGCTAAAAAATTACTTAAGGAGAGCAAAATGTGGACTTTAACATCATGTGCCGCGGACGGCGGCAAGGAAACCTACGGAATCAGGAAGGGCGAAACGGTTATCAACGACATCTCCCCCGACCGCGCCGAAATCGAGGAGTTTGTCGAGCAGCTTAACCGCTGCGGCGCGTCCGAAATTCACGCTTACGAGCTGGTTGAAGATTTTCTCGGAAAATAACGCCTCCCCCGCTGTTTTTTTCGCCCGGCGGGGATTTTTTTCGGATCAGAACAGCAGCAATATCCTCGACACCAAAAACAAAATCAGCATATGCGCGGGGTAGAAAATATAACACGCGTATTTTACGGCTTTGGAGCGTATGCCGCTCTTTCCGCTGTACATCCAGATAGGTATAAGCGCGAAAACCGCAAAGCCCTGTTCGGGAAACTCCAGCGTCAGCCCGAAAATGGGTATATTAAACACCAGTCCGCCTATCATAAAGCAATTTATGTACACCATTCCCGCAAGCTGAAAAATCCAACCGAAGCGTTTATCATGCGTTAAATAAAACAGCAAAACCATCCAGATGCCGTAGCCGTTATAATCCACGAAGGTTACAAAACCCAGAATAAAGCTTACGATAAATATCCCTACCGCCGCAAGAACAAACACCACTCTCCCCTTTTTCTTCGCCTTTTCAAGCAGCATCATACAAAGCAAAGCTATGCAGAACGTAAACATAACGTTTTGGTGAAACGGATTTATCGGCGCGCCCTCAACCATCAGATTGAACGGAATTTCCGAGATAAGCGCGAATATAAGCATCCGCTTAAAGTATTTTTTAAAATCGCTTGTGTGGAAAAAGCCCTCGGCTACCTGAAACGCAAATATCGGGAAAGCTATCCGCCCGACGCAGGTAAGCCATTCGTTGCCCGGGATAACCGTCGACCACATATGATCGCACAGCATGCACGCGCACGCGATTATTTTAAGATGAAGTGCCGACAAGCACGCCGCAGGGCACTTTTTTTCGTTTTCCATAACGCAAATTCCCCCCGTTTTCAATAATTTTATTATACAACTAAACGGTTATATTGTCAACAGCTTTTCAAAAACAAAAATCCCCCGAACGCTCGGGGGATTTTCGCTTCAATTTATTGCATTTTTATTTTTCGATAACGGCGTCGCCCTGCGTGTATTCACCGAGCGAATTCTCCTTTACCTGAATGCAGATGTAGCTTATCGGAGAATTTTCAGCCGCCGAAAACTGCCTTTTCGCCGACGGCGAAACCCTTATCCAGTCGCCCGCCGAAAGCTCAACGGTTTCCCCGTCGATGACAGCCCTGCCCTTGCCCGAAAGCACCGCGTAAATCTCCTCGTTGCTCTTGTGGGAGTGAACAAACGGCACGCCCGCGCCCGCAGGCAGATTGTTTACGCTTATCTCCGCGCCCGTTAAGGACAGCTTGTCGTGAAGCTCCGTTCTTGCGTCGGCGGACACGCTTACCTTTGTGTAATTGCTCATAAATATACCTCCAAAAATAAATATAGTTGTAACTATCATCGTTACAATTATATTATAGCACACTCTCGTTGTAATGTCAAGTGTTTCAACGAAAAAATTTTTTATTTATCCAGAATACTATTAAGATCGCCTTTTACGTCCGAAAGTTTGATTGAGGAAAGCTCCCTTTCCAGCGCGTTTTGCACCCGCAAAAGCTTATCGTCAAGAATAAGGTGAATATTCCGCCCGACGGGGCAGCTTTCATTCGGAGACTCGTGAAAATGAAAAAGCTCTCCTTCAACGCAATCCACAGCGTTATAAATATCAAGAAAGGTTATCTCGTCCAAAGACCTCGTTATCGACGCTCCGCCCGAGCCTCTTGCGACGGTTACAAGTCCCGCGGATTTGAGCTGACTTAGAATTTTTCGCACAATAACGGGATTTACGTTTGTGCTGCTTGCAAGAAAATCGCTTGTGGTTTTGTATTCGTCCTTAAATGTGTCAATGCATATCAAAATATGAACAGCAAGCGTAAATCTGCTTGAAATTTGCATAACCCGCACCTCTTTTCAAAATATATTATACATCAATACGGCAAAGATGTCAACCGTTCGGGACAAGCACACAAACAAGCCGATTTGCAGTGCCAATTCGATAAACATATGCAATGCTTTAGACGGTTGACATTTACCGCCTTGCATGGTATAATTATACTGCAAATCGGAATTTATAGGAGGCAGCTTATGAGATTGGACGGTTTTGGATTATTTGTTGAGGATATGGCTAAAATGATTCGGTTTTACAGAGATGTACTCGGCTTTGAGATTAAAGAAACCGATAATACATCGAACGTTTATCTTGTGAAAGACGATACTTTGTTTCTGTTGTATGGGAGAAAAGACTTTGAAAAAATGACAAACCGAAGATATGACTATATCAAGGGATTGAACGGACATTTTGAATTGGCTCTTTATGTTGATACATTTGATGAGGTTGATGTTGCGTTCAAAAAAGCTGTGGAAAACGGAGCTGTTCCTGTACTGGAGCCTGAGCTTGAGCCTTGGGGACAGAAAACCTGTTATATTGCTGATCCCGAAGGTAATCTGATTGAGATTGGTTCGTGGAATAAGCCCTACGAAGAAAAGGATTCATAAATTCTTATTTATCAGCACAGCACTGACAGCGCATACATTCCCCGTGACAACGCGTGACGGTCGGAAGCTATCCCGGCGGCGAAAATTCACTTTGCCGAAGCTCGTGAACTTTCCGCGTTTAAAGGGCTAAACTGAAATTTACGCATTTTTTCAAAAACCCCCTTGACAAACCGAGGGCGATGTGGTATAATATTATATGTTCAGTGGGAAGCTGCTGAATTTTAATACGCAGGTGAGCGAACCAACTCGTTGGTTCTGCATAACTTCGTTAACGCTGGAATTGGCAGACGCGCCGGCTTCAGGTCGCGTTACGACAGGGCTTTATTTTGTGAAAAACGGGTTTCCCGTTTTGATAAACTCGGGTACTTCAGCCGAGTAAAAATCTGAACGTTAAATACGCAGGTGTGGCGGAATTGGCAGACGCGCTAGCTTCAGGTGCTAGTGGCAGCAATGTCGTGTGGGTTCAAGTCCCGTCACCTGCACCAGCAGGACAATGTCCTGCACCGTATCCCAGTGAGACGTTGTTCTCACTGGGACGTTGTTTTCTGTACGGCTATTACGCAAATCTTTTTTGTAAATGTTAGACAAATCAGTATAATCCAAACTCATTTTTTCTGAAAGTGAATTCGGATTATTATTTTATATGATTGCAATTAAAACTTATTGTTTGTGATTGGAGTTATAATAGAGATGGACGAATATCAATCATTCAATGTGCAAAACAATGAACGGGCTTTGGAAATATCAAAAATACTTATCGAAGCAGCTAAGGAAACCCATGCGGTTGTCTTAAAGTCTGAGGCAAAGTGCCGTGACGCCCTTGACAGCATAGCAACACACGATAAAGAGACAATGTGGAAAACGCTTCAAAAATATATTATTCAATATGCCGATTTTATAAATAGCATATCGATATTTACAGGAATTGGTGTTCAGAGAGTTGACAGCGGGTTTTACGAGCGAGTTTCGGCAGCTGAAGTTGAAAAGCAGCTCCGAAATATAATCGGGTTTATATATGCTAAAGAGGCTATGGAAAGCGTATCAAGAGAAGCGTTCAAACAGTGTGCGAAAAAGCTCTTGAAACAAAGTAAACATTTTGATTATAAAGAATGGAATTGTCTGTTTATGTGACCGCTTAAACTTAACAGCGAAGTTTTTACCAAATATTAACAACGAATAATAAATATCAGAACGGAGAGATGCAATTATGGCAAATGTTCATTGCTGATTTGGCAAATGGTTGGTTGAAATCATATAAACTTGACTATAAATTGGAACAGGAATCGTTGAACACAGAAATAGACCAAGCACTTAATGATTATGCATCTAAAAACGGCGGTGCCGGCGGAAACCGCCCCGACGCAAAACTTCTTTTACAAGATAAGGATCTTACCCAATATCCGATTTTAATTGAATATAAGGGATATAAAGATAAGCTTGTCAAGCTGGATAACGACGGCAGGGTTGCGAATAAAAACTCTAAAAACCTTCCCGATTATAAAGCCATCAATTCGTTTGCAGTTAATGGAGCCGTTCATTATGCAAACGCTATTTTGCATTATACAAGCTACACGGATATTATTGCAATCGGAATGACCGGGTATAAAGATGATACCGGCAAACTGCAATATGAAATCTGCGTATATTATGTGTCAAAAAGTAATTTCGGTATTGGGCAAAAAGTGGGCGACTATACAGATCTATCGTTTCTAAAAAAGAATAACTTTGATAAGTTTATTGAAAAAGTAAAGCAACTTCAAATGACGCCCGAAGAAATTGAAAAACTCAGGGAACGCCGCGAGCAGGAAATCAAGGCAAGTCTTGTAAAGCTTAACAATGACATTTATCAAAATGAAAAAGGACTTAGTGAGCGTGACCGCGTTTATCTCGTTGCTGCCTCAATTATTGCGACTCTCGGCATTCCCGGCAAGGTCGCTGCTCTTGAGAAAGCAGAATTAAAATCTTTGACCGAAAAGGAAAACCGTGACGGAGATATCATTCTGCGGAAAATTAGGGCTTTTTTAAACCAAAAATCTTTGCCCCAGGAAAAACGCGAATTGATCATCAGAACATTGGAAAACACTCTTACAACTGAAAATATCAACAAAGTTGAAAATGGGGAAAGCCAGCTTAAACGAGTTTTTACTAATATATATATATATATATATGTATTCCGTGTTGGAGAGGCACATCAAAAAGAAAATATTGTAAGATTTATTGATTTTTCCGTGGACGGGTATACAAGAACAAACCGTAAAAAAGCAAGCGTTAATCTGCGTGATACCGACCATGCTAAGGAACGATATGCGGAGTTGGTTGACCTTGTACATATAGGGAAAAGTAAACTGAAATTCTATACTGAAAAAGAATACTACGAAGGAAATATAGACCCGGAAAACGGTGCGGACTGGAATCAGACTGCGCCGATTGATACAAGACCGACTTTAGACGACTTCAAAAAGACTGTCAGCGATTATCTTTCATGGGAAGTTTCAAGTCTGCTGAAAAATCAAAACAGCGAGGACGACAGCTTGGGAAAATAAATGCCTCACTTGACGAAAAATTGAAAAACGTTAAGTGGGGCGAATACAGGCTTGAGAATTTGTTTGTTGGCACAAATGGTGATTTTGATATTCAAAAGGAACATATCAACGGAAAAGGTGAATATGTAATAACTGCCGGCTTAACAAATAACGGTTTACTTGGACGAACTGATATAAAAGCAAAGATATTAAAAAAGGGTACAATAACAGTAGATATGTTTGGCTTTGCATTTTATCGCCATTTTAAATACAAAATTGTAACACACGCAAGAGTTTTTTCATTAGAGCCACTATTTAACATTACGGACAATCAAGGACTGTTTTTAGCAAGTACGTTTCATTTTATAAATAAAAAATTTGGATACGATAATATGTGCTCTTGGGAAAAAATTAAAAACATAAAAATAAAGCTTCCAATCAAAAACAATGAAAAAGACAAAATTGATAACATCGACTTCGATTTTATGGAATCCTTTATAGCAGGACTGGAAGCAGAACAATAGCAAAGCTGTCCGCTTACTTAAAGGTAAGCGGACTGGATAATTGTGAATTATCAAAAGAAGAGCATAAGGCTTTAGAAGCTTTAAACGACAGCAAGTATTCATTTGCAGGATTTCGGTTTGATAGTATCTTTAATAACATTAAGCAAGGCAGGAGATTGAAAAAAGAAGATCAGCAAAAAGGCAATATTCCTTTCATAATGTCAGGCACGACTAATACCGGTGTTGTCGGTTATATCTCAAATCCTGTGGCAATTTTTCCTTCAAATTCAATTACTGTTGATATATTTGGAAATACATTTTATCGAGATTATGATTTTGGAGCATGAGATGATACCGGCGTTTATTGGAATGATAAAGTTTTATATAGCAAAAAAGTTATGTTATACTTTGCTGCATCAATAGGGAGAGCTTTGCAAGGTAAATTTTCCTATGGAAATAAATTAAGAAGTTCTCAAAGTTCTGCATTTGAAATGCAAATAATGGTTAAAAACGGCAAACCGGATTATAAGTCAATGGAGCTGCTGATTTCAGCCATACAAAAACTTGTTATCAAGGACGTTGTGCTTTATACGCAAAATAAAGCCGAATCCGCAAAGAATGTCTTGGAAGATAAGTAGACTAGGCTTAGAAAGATGATAAGGAAACTGCTCAAAGACCACCGTTACCCGCCCGATGGAATGGAAGACGCAGTGCAGACGGTTATGCTGCAATGCGAGTTGTGGGTGGATAATGAAATGGAAATATAAAATACTTTAACAGTAAAATTGTTTTCTGTTTTTGGAGAAATTCGTAGTTAAAATTCCTGCTCAAGTATAATCGTCGTACTATCCGCAAAATCCCCGTTCATCTCAAATTGAACGTCCAGCGATTTATTCTCGTTCTGATGGACGGTCACTTCGCTCACGAGCATTCGAAGGTTTGCGTCGGATATTCTTCCCTCGGACAAGATATCGTCAAGCAGCGAAGACGTGCTTGTCAGAGCCTGCTGTCGTTGTTTGCACACCTTGTCATACTCTCGGAAGTCGGAGATTTTTCGCTGCAGTTCCGCGATCTCTTTCTCGCGTTTTTCAATCATGCTGTCGTATAATTCGGCGCGGGATTTGTCCGTTACCTTGCCCATAATCAAGTCCTCGATCTGCTGTTTCAGAGCGAGGATTTTTTCTTCATATTGCCGAATTTGCAGGTCGCAGGCAGGTTTCCGCTTTAGCCATTGCTTGACGATCTCATCGTATTACTCGCTTTCGGCAACGATCTTTTCTTTAAGATTTTGTACTTCACCAAACACTAACTCGTCAGCTGCACTTTCAAGTTCTCCTCTCCTCGACGATCTCATAACCATTCTGCTCGGCGTAGTCAATCAGTATTTGCCGCTGGTTCTGAAGGCTGTTCATTTCCTCGTCCTCGTCACAGGACAAGCGATATTAAAGCCATGCTTTCACTAATAAATTCCTCCTTTCAATGTGTCCGCTACGACACAGCATACCAAACGGTTTTTATTTATCCGGCGAAATCTTTTCTGTTTTTGAAAAATCTATACATTTTACAACCCCTCTTTACACCTTACGAACACCACAAAATTACGATTTACAGACGATTATGCTGCAAAAAGTGCCGCCTCGTTTTCTGATGAGATAGCACTTTTCTTTTTTCTGTTTATGAGTTTACCAAACCTTTCAAAGTATGAAATTATACGGTTCAATCCCTAATAATGATATTTAACCCAATAGTTTTAAGTACATTCTATTGACATACAAAGATATGCGCTTGCCGTCTTCTTTTGTCTGTTTTTAACAATTATTAGCAGCAAAATATGTGCATATCTACAAAAATGATTAAAAGTCATTGACTTTCATTCAATGAATGTGATATAATGAAATCACAGGATGAGGGGTGATAATGTGACTAACAGACAGCTTGCCGCTATGGAAACCAAAAAAAAGCTTCTTGAAGCGGCAAAAAGCATAATATGCGAAAAAGGGCTGATAAATACATCGATTGAGGAGATAACAAAAGCCTGCGGTGTATCGAACGGCACGTTCTATACCTATTTCAAACGCAAGGAAGATGTAGTTTTTGAGTTAAGCCGGGAGATGTATCAGGGAATTTATGA
This sequence comes from uncultured Clostridia bacterium, assembly GCA_947630655.1. Lineage (GTDB taxonomy): Bacteria > Bacillota > Clostridia > Oscillospirales > Ruminococcaceae > CAG-115. Next base: position 9,102 of record CANRIQ010000065.1, read on the forward strand.
GGAAGCGCAGGCTCATGACGGTCCCTTTATGGAACGGCTGGTATTTTACATGGTGAATTTCTCCGGACACATTGAACGTGATGGGCTGAAACTCTGTCAGGAATGGGTGCGGAACACCGTAGACCCTGATCTCGTTGAGACACCGTACAACAAAAACAAACTCCATATGGATATTGACTCCATGAAGGGTATGATCGAAAAAGGAATTGAGCGTGGAGAACTGAAAAAAAACACGCCTGTAGACGCGCTCGCCAAAGCACTTGTAGATGTGATCTACGGCGAAATGCTTTGCTGGGATATGTCCGGCGGTGCATACAGCTTTGAAGAACGGACAAAAGAATTTTGCAATCTGTTTTTACCCACTATAATACGACCCTATATCAGCGAAAAATAAATAACAGGAGGAACCGACAATGAGTGAGATCAAGAAACCGGGATTTGGGCTGATGCGCCTTCCACAGAAAAGCGACAATGCAGCAGACATCGACTTGGAACAGTTCAAACAGATGGTAGACCTTTTCCCGGAGCGGGGATTTACCTACTTTGATACCTCCTATGTGTATCATGACGGTGCTTCCGAGACCGCGATCCGGGAAGCCCTTGTAAAACGCCATCCACGGGAGAGCTTTTTGCTGGTGTCGAAATTCCCCACTTTCCAAATGCCTGCCGAGGACAAGGTGGAAGCCATTTTCCGGGAGCAACTGGACAAATGCGGGGTGGAATACTTTGACTACTACCTGCTCCACAACCTGAACCGCTACATCTATGCCACGGAAGTCCGGGAAGCCCATTTGTTTGACCACATGAAGCAGTGGAAGGAACAGGGTAAGATCCGTCATATCGCATTCTCTTACCATGATGATTCTGTCCATTTAGACCAAATTTTGACCGAGCACCCGGAGGTAGACGCTGTTCAAATCGTTCTTAACTACTACGACCGGGAAGAACCGTTTATCCAGTCGAAGAAGTGTTACGAGGTCATCCGCAAGCACGGCAAGCAGGTCATCGTCATGGAACCGGTAAAGGGCGGCATGCTGGCAAAAGTCC
>CANRIQ010000066.1 GCA_947630655.1 uncultured Clostridia bacterium
CTTTGAAATGTTTATGCATCCACTCGATCTGATCCGCGTAGACATTCGGCGTGTTCATCTCCACGGTCGCCGGCAGATTGAAGATCAGTTTGTTGTCCACGGTCGGCTGCCACACGTCCTGCACCGCGGTACAGATCTCGAGGGCGTATTCTGTACGGCGCGGACGCTCTCCCCTTTTAAAAACCGCGCGAAAATCTCCCGTACCGCCGCCGCTTCAACCTCGTTTATTTCAAGATGACCGTTTACATAATCATAACCCGTGGGAGCGTTTCCGCCGCCGTGAAACAATCCGCTTTTGGCTCTGCCGACGCGCCCCATTGTAAAGCGTTCGGCGATGCGTTCCTTTTCAAGCTGTGCGAAAACCGACAAAATGCCCGTCATTGCCTTCCCGAAGGGCGTTCCCGTATCGAAATTCTCACACAGCGAAACAAGGCTTACGCCGTACCTCTCAAAAACGTCCTCGATAAGATAAAGCGTGTCCTTCTGCGAACGCGAAAGCCTGTCAAGCTTGTAAACCGCGACGGACTGTATCTCGCCGAGCCTTATTTTTTCAAGCATCAGGCGCATTGCGGGGCGGTCGAGATTTCCGCCGGACCACCCCGCGTCCACGAAAAATTCCGCGTTTTCCATGCCCTTTGCTTTGCAAAATGCCGCAAGACGCTCGCGCTGTTCATCGATTGAGTAGTTTTCAACCTGATTTTCGGTAGAAACCCTGCAATAGCACGCGATTTTCATATGCTCACCTCGGTAAAGCTTACGCGGAAAAGTGACGAAAATTTACAGATTTTCCTTAATTTCACAAAAACGAAACTGTCCGAGCGGTGAAAACATATATTACAGCGGAGGGACGGTTATGGATTATTCAGGGAAGCCGAAACGCACGGTGACAAATTTTCACCCCGACGGCAGCGAATTTTCCCCGAAGGAGGTTGTCTTAAATCGGGAAACCGCGGGCGGCGAAAACGCGCTGAGAGTGCTTCAAAAGGCGGTTTCGGAGCGTTTTCGTGAAAAATTGCCGAGGTGAAAAAAATTTGAAAAAGCTATTTACAATTCGTTCAAAAAATGTTATAATATGTATAGTTCAGCGAATATTAAGCGAATGAATGGAGTGGGCTGCTTGAAAATAATGGCTGTGGACTTCGGCGACAGCAGAACGGGACTTGCAATTTGCGATGAGGGAGAAATTCTCGCGTCGCCGCTTCAGACGGTTTTTGAAAAGAATTTCGACCGCTGCGCGGAGTGCGTAGCCGAAATTGCGGCTCGGGAAAAAGCGGCTTTGATAGTGGTGGGCGACCCCGTGAATATGAACGGCACGCGCGGAGAGCGTTCGGAAAAATGCGCGCTGTTCGCCGAGAAGCTGAGGGGGCTTGTTTCGACAGACGTCGTTATGTGGGACGAGCGCAGCTCGACAGTTACCGCGATAAGCTACATGAACGACATAAACAAGCGCGGAAAAAAACGCCGCGCGGTGCTGGATCAGGCGGCGGCTGCGGTCATTCTGGAGAGCTATCTGAATTACAGGAAAAATCGGCGGGAATGAGGGCTGCCGAAATAAATCAGGGCGTGCGCGGACGATATTTTAAAAAACAGGCGCGATTGTTTGTAAATTTTAAATCAATTTTGGAGTGAAAAAATGAGTTACAGCGTTTCGTTTACGGGACATCGGCTGCAAAAGCTGGGCTATTTCGGCGAGGACGACCCTATGCTTGTCGAGCTTAAAAATCAGCTTTACAGCACGATTTCCGCGCTTATCGGCGAGGGCGCGAACAGCTTTTTTACGGGAATGGCTCTGGGAGTGGATATCTGGGCGGCGGAAATTGTTATCGGGCTTCGGAGGACTCACCCAGAAATAAGGCTCACCGCGCTTGTCCCCTGCCCCGAACAGGACAAAATGTGGACAAATTCTCAAAAAAAGCTGTATCGGGAGATACTCGAGCAATGCGACGAGGTTTTGACGCTGTCCGGGCAATATGAAAAGGGTTGTATGCACAAGCGCGACAGGGAGCTTGTAAACCGCTGCGACGTGCTGGTCGCGGTGTTCGACGAGCAAAACGCTAAAAAGGGCGGCACTCAATACACCGTTCATTATGCGAGGTCAAAGGGCAAAAAGGTAATTATTATCCCGCCTGTGTGAAAAACTACTTGAAAAAAATTGCAAATGGTGATATAATAGATGTGTAAATTTTTTTGATACATTGGGAGGACGTTATATATGTACATCACATGTCTGGATTTAGAGGGCGTTTTAGTGCCCGAAATATGGATAGCCTTCGCCGAGGCGAGCGGTATCCCCGAGCTTCGCAGGACAACCCGCGACGAGCCCGATTATGACAAGCTTATGAAGTGGCGGCTGGGGATTTTGAAGGAGCATGGGCTGGGACTTCGGGAAATTCGGCAGACGATTGAGAAAATCGACCCTATGGAGGGCGCGAAGGAGTTTCTTGACGAGCTTAGGACGCTGTCGCAGGTCATTATTATAAGCGACACATTCACGCAGTTTGCAGCTCCGCTTATGGAAAAGCTCGGGCAGCCGACGATTTTCTGCAACTCGCTGGAGGTTGCTCCGAACGGCGAAATTACGGGTTACAAAATGCGCTGTGAGAAGTCGAAGCTCACCACCGTAAAGGCGTTGCAGTCGATAGGCTTTGAAACCATTGCGGGCGGCGATTCGTTCAACGACCTCGGAATGATACAGGCTTCGAAATTCGGCTTCCTGTTCCGCTCGACCGAGCAGATTAAAAAGGATTACCCGCAATACCCCGCGTTTGAGGATTACGGAGAGCTTATCAAGTTCTTAAAAGAGTGCCTTGCAAAATAATTAAAAAACAGTCCGAAACGGGAGATGCCGGTTCGGACTGTTTTATTTCAAGTATTTGTCTTTTGGGGGAAATCGGTTCTCCACTCCTCAAGCTTTTCCAAAAAGGCGTGGTATTCCTCTGTTTGCGTGATATTGACGGGAAATGTTCTGCTTATTTTTGTGTTATTTTTTTCGGCGACAAATCTTATTATCTCCTTCTGCTCTTTATCGTACAACCACACAAACTGCGTACTGCCGCCGGGTTTTCCGCAGACAATTTTTCCGATGCTGCCGCGCGTTATAACAAAGCCGTTTTTGTAGCTTATTTCTTTTTTCTTAATCTGCAAGGGAACGATATATAACTTATCATCTGTAATTCCCAGCGCGTAGTATTCGCACGGACGTTTGTGCCTTATTTCCTGATAAGCGTAAATAGGCACGTATTTTTCGCCTGCGGGTATAACCTCTTTCAGTATTTCCAGCACCCTGAAACGCTCTTTGCTGTTTACGCCCTTTTTGACGCCGATAATGTCTCTCAAAATAACGCTTGCAACCGTTCCCAAAACTGCCGCGCCCAAAATCACTAACAGAATTATATCCGTAAAATCTTTCATTTGCGTTCACCTCATCAAGCGGGATAAGCCCCCGTTCAACGCGAATTCCTCTTTATGTCGCAGCATTAAATAATTCATACAGCTCAAAAAGAGCCGCGCCAAGCTCGTTTTGGGAATGCCCGTCCATTTCGGGCTTGTGAAGCCGAAATCTTTCGCCAATCTGCTTTACATATCCCGATGTTTTATCCGTCGGCAAAACGCCCGCATTTATCAGCATTTTTGCAATTTCAAGCACCGCGGGAATATCTCCGTTGTCGCAATGCGCAAGCGCACTGTCTAGCAGTGTTTTCCCGTCGACATCGCCCCGCACATCAACCGAGGCGTTCGCTTCGAGTAAATTCCTGACCGCCGCAGCGTCCGCCGACAAACACGCGCTTGCAAGAGCGTTTCCTCTGTAGGGAACAGCCGCAAAATCTATATCCGCGCCGTTATCCAAAAGGCATTTTAGGTTGTCCTTATTTGCGGCGTGAAATTTGACCGCAGGATAACCAAATCCGCAATCGGCGTTCGGCTCTAACCCGTTATCAATTAAAAACTGAATATGACAAGGCTTTAAATTGCTGTATGAAAAAGCGTTGCAGGAGGTTTTTCCCTTGTTTTGGGCGGTTATCTCGCATTTTTTGAAAACCTCCCCGAAAGCGTTCATATCTCCGCTGTCGATTATTTTGCTGAAATTATCGGGCAATGTTTTTCGTTTTGCCATAATACTCTCCCGTTATACAATTTACGCCTTAGTAACCTTCAAAAACACCTTTTTGCCCTTGCGGAGGATTATCTGCTCTCCGATTTCGATTTGCGCCGAAGCGTCCTCGATTACCGCGTCGTCAACGGCAATGCCCTTCCCCGCGACAAGATTTCTCGCCTCGCGCTTTGAGGGAGCAAGCTTTGTCGCCACAAGCAGGTCGAGAATGCCTATTTTGCCGTCGGCAGTCTCAACCGAAACGGTCGGCATATTATCGGTGTTTCCCGCGCCCCCGAACAGCGATTTTGCACCGTCCAGTGCCTTTTTTGCCTCGTCCTCGCCGTGAACAAGCTTTGTAAGCTCGAACGCTAAGGTTTCCTTAGCCTTATTCAGCTCCGCGCCCTCCCACTTCTCCATTTCCTTAATCTGCTCGATAGGCAGGAAGGTCAGCATATACAAACACTTTATTACGTCCGCGTCCGCAACGTTTCTCCAGTACTGGAAAAACTCATACGGAGAGGTTTTGTCGGGGTCGAGCCAGACCGCACCCTTTTCGGTTTTGCCCATTTTCTTGCCCTCGGAGTTTAAAAGCAGGGTTATCGTCATAGCGTGAGCGTCCTTGCCGAGCTTCTTTCTGATAAGCTCCGTGCCGCCGAGCATATTCGCCCACTGGTCGTCGCCGCCAAACTGCATATTGCAGCCGTATTTCTGATAAAGCATATAGAAATCATAGCTCTGCATTATCATATAGTTGAACTCAAGGAACGTAAGCCCCCGCTCCATGCGCTGCTTATAGCACTCGAACGTCAGCATTTTATTTACCGAAAAGCATGCTCCCACCTCGCGCAGAACGTCGATATAATTCAGCTTCATCAGCCAGTCGGCGTTGTTTACCATAATCGCCCTGTCGTCGGAAAAATCGATAAAACGGCTCATCTGCTTCTTAAAGCAGGCGATGTTGTGGTCGATGTCCTCTTTGGTGAGCATTTTCCGCATATCGGACTTCCCCGACGGGTCGCCGATCATGCCTGTGCCGCCGCCGAGCAATGCTATCGGCTTATTCCCCGCCATTTGCAGGCGTTTCATAAGGCACAACGCCATAAAATGCCCGACATGAAGGCTGTCGGCTGTCGGGTCGAACCCGATGTAAAACGTAGCCTTGCCCGCGTTTATCATCTTGCGGATCTCGTTTTCGTCGGTAACCTGCGCGATAAGTCCGCGCGCCGTAAGCTCGTCGTATAATTCCATTTTTTATTTCCTCCTGAACTTTAACGTTTTGTTCTGCTGACAAAACGAAGTATTATTGTTATTTAAAGCCGAAGCTCCATTTGTATTGTCCTCGGCGAAAGACCCTGTTTTTCATAAAAAGCGACCGCGCCGCGATTACACGCCGAAACACCGAGCTGAACGCTTGTGCAGCCTTTTTCAGCCGCTAATTTTTTTACGGCGTTGAAAAGCTCTGTGCCTATGCCTTTTCTGCGGCAGTTTTCAGCTACCGCAAAGCAGTCGATATAGCAAACCTTTCTCGGAAATTTTTCCTCGGTTATTATATCTACTATTTTCACGACCGCGTAAGCGTCTATGCCGCAGCCGTTATCATGAACGAAAACTTTAAGCTCGTCATCATCGAGAATTTCCGAAATACGCCGCGAAAACCATTCTCTTTCGGGCATTCTGAACGTTTCGGGCTTTATCTCAACATGATGACTGTGAAGCTCTGTAAACAGCGTTATAAGCTCTTCGCGGTCGTCCTTTTTTGCAAATCTTGTCAAGAAAATCCTCCTTTAATTATTAAAGTGAGAATTTTACATAGCCGATGAGATCATTACATCTCACGGATAACCCCCCTCTCAACAAAAACGCCCTCTATGAGAATAATCATAGAGGGCGAATTATCGCGGTACCACCTCAGTTTACGGCAAAATGCCGCCTTTGAAAGCTGTAACGGGCTTTTCCCGTGCCTGCTATTTGGAATGCGTTCCGTTCGCAAAGCCGCTCCGAGAGGTAATTCGCCTGCGAGCCTCTGCCGTTTCGCACCCGCCAACGGCTCTCTGAAAGGAGTTTTCGCAAGCTACTGATTTCTCATCAACGCTTTTACTATTCTGTTATATTAAAGCTGATTTGCAATGCCGAGAATAAGCTTCTCGGTCTTGTCCCAGCCGAGGCACGGGTCGGTTATCGACTTTCCGTAAACGCCCTCTTCAATCTTCTGGTTGCCGTCCTCGATATAAGACTCAATCATAAGCCCCTTGACAATCCCGCGGATTTCCTCGGAATGGCGCATAGAATGCAAAATCTCGTTAGAAATGCGGATCTGCTCGAGGTACTGCTTGCCGGAATTCGAGTGGTTGGTGTCAACAATTATCGCGGGGAATTTCAAGCCCTTTTCCATATACAAATCATAGCAGAGCTTCAAGTCCTCATAATGATAATTCGGCAGCGTCTGACCATGCTTGTTCTGCGCGCCGCGCAAAATCGCGTGAGCCAGCGGATTTCCGTCAGACACAACCTCCCAGCCGCGGTAAATAAACGTGTGACTTGCCTGCGCCGCCTGAATGGAATTGAACATTACCGAAAGCGTCCCCGAGGTCGGATTTTTCATACCTACGGGGCACTCCATTCCGCTTGCGACAAGACGGTGATGCTGGTCCTCCACCGAGCGCGCCCCGACAGCCACATACGACAGCAGATCGCTTAAATAACGGTAATTTTCGGGGTAAAGCATTTCGTCCGCGGTGGTGAGATGAGTTTCCTCAATAACCTTCGCGTGAAGCTCGCGGATTTTGATAATGCCCTCCAGCATATCCTCGCCCTTTGTGGGGTCGGGCTGATGAAGCATGCCCTTATATCCCATGCCGTTTGTGCGGGGCTTTCCCGTGTAAACGCGGGGAATAATGAGGATTTTATCCTTAACCTGCTCCTGAACCCGCGCCAGACGGTGAATATAGTCCATAACGGGCTCTTCGCTGTCCGCAGAGCACGGACCGATTATAAGCAGAAACTTGTCCGATTTCCCCATAAGAACATCGGCTATTTCCTTGTCGCGGGCAGCCTTTATGCTCTTTATTTCCTCGGAAATAGGGTACATTTCCTTTACTTCCTTCGGAATGGGAAGTTTTCTGTTGAATGTCATTGACATAGCAATTCGCTCCTTTAAACAAATAAAATGGTATAAACATACCCTTAAATTATAGCACGTTTTTTTAAGAATTTCAAGGGGTTTTGCAAAAAATATGCCAAATTATTCTATAAAGCGGAAATTATCTCCGAAAGACGGAGGGCGGATTTGGAAAGTTCTGTAAAATCGCCGTAATTCGAGCGGTAAAGCTCCACGATAAGCGCGCCGTCGTAGCCGTAATATGCAAGGCGTTTTACAAGCTCGGAAAAATCGTAATTGCCGTTTCCTATGGGCAGGCAATCACGGTCGGCGTCCGCGTCGGAGAAATGGCAGTGCGAAATGCTCCCGTTAAGCGCGTCGACGTAATCCAGCGGGTCGGCGTGGCTTCTTCTCGCCTGTTTGAGGTCGAGAACGAAATTTGCAAGGTCGCCCAACTCCCGCTTCATTTTTTTGAGGAATTCGAGATCCCCCGACATGCAATAGGAAACGTTCTCCTGCGCGACTGTTATGCCGAATTCGCGCCCAGCCTCCGCCAGCATACGGAACTGTTTTATATAGTGATCCTCGGGGCATTTGCTGCTTAAAATCGCGCCGTGAAGCACGAACATTTTCGCCCCGAGTTTGTTCATGCTCCCGAAAAACTCGCGGTACAGCTCCATCATCTCGTCTATCCTGCGGTCGTAGGTCGAGAACAGGTAAACGCTCTCCATAGGCGACGAAAACGGGTGAAACGACGTTATTCGCATATTGTTTTCATCGCGGGTCTTTATCATCTGCGAGAGAATGGGCTCACGCGCCTCGGCGGTGGCATTCGCGAATATTTCGGCGTTTTTCACGCCAAGCCTTGCAAGCTCGCAAAGAGCGTCCTCCGCATGCAGCGGATACAGCGACGCCGTCGACACTCCTACAATCATTCTCTCTCACCTACCTTATATCTTACCTCTTAGCGGCAATGCCGCCTTCTCCCAATAAAATGTAGTATTTTGCCGAACACTAATCTCTGTAAGGCAACAATGTTGCATTTCCTTTAACTCTTACTTCTTACTTCTTACATCTTACATCTAACTTCTATTATATCATATTATTATCTAAATTGTCAAGCCGCGCAGGAATATTTCACAAAAACAGGGCGACAATAACCGAAAGAGATTAAAGAGGTGATTTTGTGGCTATTGTATTGCTGCGGGCGGTGATTTTGTATATTGTGATAACCTTTTCGCTGCGGCTTATGGGAAAGCGGCAGCTCGGCGAGCTTCAGCCCTCCGAGCTTGTGGTGACTATTCTTATCTCAAATATCGCGTCGGTGCCCGTAGAGGAAAGCTCCATGCCGATGATTATGGGAATTGTGCCGATTTTGACGCTGGTGTGTCTGGACGTTATCATGTCGGGGATAATGCTGAAATCCGCGAAATTCCGAAAGCTGATGATAGGCTCTCCGAGGATAATCATAAGCGGCGGGGAAATTCTCCAAAATGAGATGAAACGCCTGCGGTATACCGTCGACGACCTGTTTGAGGCAATGCGCGAACAGCAGATTTTCGATATTACACAGGTGCATTATGCGATAGTTGAAACTACCGGAAAAATCAGCTTTCTGCTGAAAAAGGACTACCAGCCCGCCGAAAAACAGGACGTAAACGAGGGCGGTTCTACGAAAAATCCGCCGTCGGTCATTATCCGCGACGGAATTGTCGACCCCGAACAGCTGAGGCTGCTTGAGCTCGGGGAAAAGTGGCTTAGGAAAATTCTCCGCGAAAACAACGTAAGCGAAAAAAACGTATTTCTTATGACCTCCGACAGCGGGGGCAGCTACACGATTATTAAAAAACAGACGGGAGCGTAAAATGAACCGTATAATAACAAGCATTGTAATACTCGCAATCCTTGCGGCAGGAAGCTTTGCGGCGGTGGCGGAGGTCTGCTCGTTTACCGACAGAATAAGCGGGGAAATCGACGTTATCGAGCAGGCGTTTACCGAAAACGACTCCGAAAAATGCGTAAACGCCGCGAAAGAGCTTCAAAAGGACTGGGACGGTTTTACGGATTTTTCAATTCTGATTTTCGACGCGGGGCAGGCGTTGGAAATCACCTCCTCTATCGCGGAGATAGTCTCCTTCGCCGAGGACGAAAACGACGAAATTTATGCGTCCTGCGACCGCGCTCAGGCGCAGATTGCCCTGTTTCGCGCGTCGCATACCCCGAGCGTCTGGAAAATCTTATAGCTTCACGATTTCAAACCTGTTTTGCAGAACCAAATAATTCGGTATATAGCAGCGGTTTACCGTCCAGTAGGAAACTCCCGCAAGGTCGAATTCATCAACTAAACCCAGCTTCGCATTGACGCTGCGCGGGTCGTCGAACCACACGACATGGCGCGTGCCGTTGTCGGTGTAGTAGAAATACGGCGTTTGGGTAAGCTCGTCATAGAGGATTTCGGAATTTTTCTCGGCGGCAAGCTCCGTCGCCGCCATAAAGCCGATGCTTTGCGCGGCTTCTCCGCGGGTGTACGGCAGCGTCCAGTCATAGCCGTAATTCGGCATTCCCATTATCACCTTCTGGGACGGAATTTCCGACACCGCATAGGACAGCACCTTTCTCACCTCTTCTATCGGCTGTACCGACATCGGCGCGCTGTAGGTGTAGCCCCATTCATACGTCATTATTATCACATAATCGGCATAACGCCCCTGGACGGGATAATCGTGCGCTTCGTACAGAAGACCCTGCTGGTCGGCGCGGTATTTCGGAGCTACGGCTGTTACGAGTATATAACCCAGAATATGCAGCCGCTCGGAGATGTCGGCTAAAAATTCGTTATAGCTTTCGCGATCGTCGGGTGAAATATACTCCATATCCAGCAAAGCCCCATAATAGCCTTTGTTTTTAAGCTCGTAAACTATC
>CANRIQ010000067.1 GCA_947630655.1 uncultured Clostridia bacterium
ATCATCATCAGCGGCTTTTTCGGGTGCGTTTTTATAGACTTGCCCATAAAAGCCTTCGTTCTCTCAAACGACTCGCTGCAAGCCTCGCTGCGGGGAGGCTCCGCCGCCGTCGCGCAAACGCCGTACTCCCTGTCCTCGCAATAACACGGAATATAGGAATAATCCGCGCAGACACCGTGGTCATCTCTGTAAAGCTTCGCCCGAAGTATCGCGCCGTCGCGGTTGTCGTCAAGCTCCGACATCGACGAAAGAAAATTCCCCAAAGAAAACGCGCAGGGAACCTTTTTCCCGTCCTCGGTTTCAATAAACTCGAATTTCTGAACGACATGCGGGTGCGCTCCGACTATCAGATCCGCCCCCGACTGCGCCATAAAAACAGCCTCATCGCGCTGGCTTTGCCTTATTCTGTGGGAATTTGACGTTCCCCAGTGAACGACCGCCGCGATAAACTCCGCTCCCATAGCGCGGGCGGTATTGATAAGCTCTACAAAATATTCGCGGTCATAACGCCCCGTTTTATTGAAAAGAGCATCGCCTTTCGACCCGTCCGCCAGCATATCGCACGCGACAATTCCGACCTTTATGCCCTTAACGTCCAGAACCGTCGGATTGTCGCCGCAGGTTCCGATATTCAGCATGCCGGATTTTTTGATTTCGGCTACGGTACGGTCCAAGCCCTCTTCTCCCGCGCAAAGGCAGTTGTCGGTGGACGTTACGACTGCGCCGAAGCCCGCATTTGCGACAGCAGAAACAGACGTTGTCGGAGCGATGTTTTTCACGGGAACGCCGCTTTGACGCTGTTGTTCAAATTCATAAGGCAAATCGTCAACGCAGACAGGGTTGAACACCCCGACCGCAAAATCGGCTTTTTTTATCAACCCGCGGATATTATCGAAAGAACGCGAAAAATCAAACAAATTCTTCTGAACGGCGCGCTGCTGGCTGCCCGAACACATAATATCCCCCGCAAACAGCAGCTCCGCCCTGCCGCCGCGAAGCTTGAACGACCGCTCCACAACGATTTTTGTGCGGAATTTCTCGCCGTCGGAGGAGGTGATCGTGACATGGCACACGCCCTTTGACACGCCCGTCACAACGCCCGTGGAATTTACCTCGGCAATTTCCGTGTTCCCCGAAACAAAGGTAAACGAAGCGTTTTCATTAGGGCAAACGCAGTTAATCTGCTTGCTTTCGCCGATTTTAAGGCAAACTGCGCCATCTGCGCGAAGCTTCTCGCACATCGGCGAAAAAGGCTCTCTGCGCGAGGGCTCTCCCATTATTTCATAAGACCTGCCGTTTTTGAAAGCGCGGATTTCCGCAAGATAGCCCTTGCCGTTTACAAATCCCGAAACCGTCTTTTCCGCATTTTGAGAATAACGCATTTTTATGCACTTCGACGGTTCATATGCCGAATAGAAATAGATTTTATAGCCGTCTGCTCCGAAAACGGGTTTCCATTTGAGATATACCGCGCCGTCTTTTCCGACAGCCGAAACATTTTCGGGCGGGTCGAGTCTTTTCGACATAAAACATCTCTCCTTAAATCAAGAAACTCAAAATCAAAGCTGTCCGTCTTTTCTTACAGCGTCAAGCTTTTCAAAATTGCGGTAAAGCAGGTAAAAACCGCTGCAAAAATGCTGAACATCGTCAATCCGCGTCCGACAGCGGTCGCTTCGGATAAAGAACGAACCCAGACACCCGCACGGACGCTCGAAATACATCACATACTCGGGATAGCCGTATAAATTCAAAATATAGTCCGCGCTTTGGAAAACTGTTTCAACAAAAAGCTTTTCGTCAAAGTCCTTAAGATAGCCGCAAGGCAGATTTTGCTCTTTAATCATGCAAAGCAGCCCGAACGCCGCTCCCAGAAGCTCAAGGCATACCTGAGTATGCTTGCGGTAAATATTATCAAGGTTTACAAAAGCGTTTTTAAGCGCAAACTCAAGATATTTTTCCTCGTGAGTGTATAAAGCAAGCTCTTTTAAAGCATATGCCGTCCAGTGGTCGGAATATTTTGTAAAATCTTTCGCGATAAAGCGGTCGGCGGCGGCGCACGCCATATTCAGATAACTTTGCTTTTTTGTAAGCCCGTACAGCCTGCAAAGAGCAAACACCGTTTCGCCGTCGTAAAAAACCGTTCTGAACTTGTCGCGCGGCGCGAGAGACGGGTATTTCAAAACATGGAAAAAACTCCCGTCGCGCTCGTCAAAAAGCTCTGTTATGCCGTTTCCAAGCTCTCTTACATACTTTTCGTACTTGTTGTTCCCGACAATATCCATATATTCGGTAAGCGCGATTACCGCAAGGGCGTTCGCCCCTATTTTAACCTCTGACTGCTCGGCGTCAAAAACATAAAGCGTGTTTTCGCGGGAGTTTTTTTCGGGATATTTATAAACCATATTCCGTATCAGATATTTTATCGCGCTTTCGGCTTGTTCAAGAACGAATTTATCTCCGCTCAGCCTGTAAGCCAGCAAAAGGCTCCACACCGAGCCCGCGTGCCGCAGGATGTTATAACCCGAAATTGCCTTATTTGAAGCGGAATAGCACCCGTAGTCAAATTTGCCGTCAAGACCGACCTGCATTGCGAGATAATCCGACGAGGTGCAGACCGCTCTGTACGCCGTCTGCTTGTCAAGTCCGCAGGATACGCGCCTGCCGCAGCTTTCCCCCTCGGAATAAAGCTCGTAAACCGCGCTTTTTTCATCGCAGAAACAGCTTTCGCAGTCGAAAAGAATAACGTCCTCTGGAAACTGCGTCAGCGTCCTCACTTCGCAAAACGCGAAATACTTGTTTAAAGCCGTAAGCTTTATCTTCCCGTCTTTATGGCTTATAAGCAGGTTTCCGTTGATTTCCGCACCGATAAGCGCAGCTTCAAGGTCGTCGTCAAAAGCAATTCCGCGGCTGAAAAAATCTTCCAAATTGTCCGCAAGCTGTCGGGAAAGCTCCGAAAAAGGCTTTTTTTCGCCTTTTTTGGCAATATCTCCCTTAACCCACACGGGATTAAGCTTCTCTGTCCGTACAAACTCCGCGGCGGACGTTCTTGCCTTTTCCCAGGCGTTGTCGGCGTTATCCGCAGAGGCTCTGAAAACATACGCACGCTGTTCGGTATCGCACACGGAAATAAACGCGACGGCTTTCCCGAACGCTGCCACAAAATCGGCATACGCATTTTCGCCGTTTTTCAGCTTTTCATACAAAAGTTCGGCTTTTCTGTCGAAAATTTCAGCATAATCCCTCATTTACATTCTCCACACAAAAATATATTACAATTATACCACAATTTCGCGTTTTTGTAAAGTGCCGGTTACTCCGCGCCGCGGAAATACAAGCCCCTTGTAAACCGCCCGTTCGGCTTTTGTGCGTTTTTGTACATTTCCAGCACGGGCGCGATTTCGCTTTCCGTGGTAAACTTCAGCACGGCAAAATCGAATTTTCTTAAAACCTGCTGTTTATCGCTTAAAACAAGGATCTCGGGGTTAAGCAGCTCCACGCTGTTCCCGCCGCACAAAACAGGCAGCGCGTTTCCCTTTCGGTCGTAAACGCACCCGCCGCAAGCCTTCCCCTCTCCGAACGGCGACATTTTCCCGCAGGGCGCGCCGTCACGAAGCGGACAGCGTCTTGTAAGCATAAGCGGCAGTCTGCCGTAAGCGAGAATTCCCCTCGGCACGGGAGAATTTATCTCGGACAAAGCCGCCGCCGTCCCCTCGAACGACAGCGTTATATCCCGAAATCCAAGCTCTCCGCAGACCTCTGCCGACAGCGAATTTAAGATATTCATACGATACCCGCCGCATACCCGAAACCCGCATTTTTTCAGCAAATATGCGTGTCCCAAAGTCTGCGCCAGACCCGTGGCAAACCCGTATTCCCGAAGCTTTAAAAGCCGTTTTTCTGTCTCTTTTTCGCAATCCGCCGGAAACAGCGGCAAAGCAACCGCCACGCGCTCTTTATCGGGAGTTTTCTCCGAAAGCAGACCGATCGGCGCGTAAATAAGCTCGAAATCAAGCGTCAAAGCCTCGTCAAGCTGCTTTTTACCGCATACCTCAGCGCGGAATTTCACCTCGGTCTGCAAATTCGGCTCTCGAACACGCTTTTGCGGCAGAGAAGCCTTTTTTATTTCGTACATCGGAGAGCATTTTTCCAGCACAAGCTCTTCAAGCCTCGCGCAAAGCTCCCGCCGCAAGAAATTAAGCTCCGCCGCCGAAACATACAGCCCACAGCCTACCGCAGCGGTCACGTTTTCCGCGTAAAACTGCGTCGAGCCGAGCTTTTTCATTCGTTCGCAGACGGTTTTATCATCAAGCGGCGCACCCGTCGCCTTTTCGGGGAATTTTTCGGATATTACGGACACTTCCCCGAAAACGCACCCTGCCGTTGCTTGCAAAGGCTTGTTTTCGGAAATTTCCGCAGAAATGCTTACGGCTATCCGCGGAAATTCACTTTTATAAAGCTCTTTAATCCCGTTTAACGCCCGCACGGAATTTTCAACGTCCTCTTTCCCGCGAATTCCGCACATACCGCGCATTGTCCCGTCGAAATAGCCCTCTGTAAGTCCCCCGCGGGAAAATATCCCCGCAAGGCGGTCTTTATCGTATTTTTCGCCCGAAACCGCCTTTTTGCACGCGTCCACCGCGCAGGCGACGTATTCGGGGCGTTTCATTCTGCCCTCGATTTTAAACGAGCATACCCCCGAAAGCTCATCGCTGTTGATTCTCGGTATCAGGGAGCTGTCCTTAAGCGATAATACATTATGTCTGCCGTCCGCTGTAAAATCCAGACGGCAGGGCTGTGCGCAAAGCCCTCGGTTTCCGCTTCTGCCGCCGAAAACGCTGCTCATATAGCATTGTCCGCTTACGCACACGCAAAGCGCGCCGTGAACGAAAATCTCAAGCTCCGCCGAAGTATTTTGGGAAATTTCGGAAATTTCCCCTGACGAAAGTTCCCTGCCGATAACCACCCGCGAAAACCCGAGCTCCTCCGCCGCCTTAACGCCGCAAACGCTGTTAAGGCTCATCTGCGTGGAGGCGTGCCGAGGCATTTCGGGACAAAGCTCTTTTAAAAGCCGCATAGCCCCGAGGTCCTGAAGTATCACGCCGTCCGCGCCGCATTTCGCCGCGGTTTCAAGGCATTCCGCCAAAAGCGCGAGTTCCCCGTCATACACGAGAGTGTTTATCGCGGCGTAGATTTTCACCCCGCGTTTATGGCATTCCCGTGCGGCTTTTTCAAACTCCTCATCGGAAAAATTTTCGGCGTTTTTGCGCGCCGAAAACCGCCGAAGTCCCGCATAAACCGCGTCCGCGCCCGTATTCAGCGCGGCGGCAAGGCTTTCGTATCCGCCGCAGGGAGCTAAAATCTCCTTCATAGAGTAAGCTGACCGTCCTCGAGAATTTCGGAAATCTGCTTATCCAAAGACTCGTTTGTCTTTTTAAGCGTTTTTATCTCGTCCTCAAGCTGAGAATTCCGCGCCGAGAGCTTTTCGAGCTCCTCTTTCAGCTTTTCAAGCTCCTCATGCGTTTTTTCGCTGTCGTCGGACTGTTTCAAAGCCTTGTTTTCGCTTTCGATCTGGGAAAACTTAACCTTCAGCTCCTCATCTGCCGCCGAAAGCTCTTTATTCGCCTTATCAAGCTTGTCATACTCCGCCGAAAGCTCCTCATAATCCTTTAAAGCGCGTTCTTTAGCGGAATTTGCAAGATCAAGCTGTTCCTTCAACGCCTTTTCGTTATCCGAGCCGTTTTTATCCGCAGATTTCACCTTCTCCGAAAGCTGTTCAACCTGCGACTTATACTCCGAAACGCTCTTTTCAAGCTGTTCTTTGGAGGTTTTCAGCTTATCGCGCTCCTTTTCGGCAGCGTCCGCGCGGCTTTTCTCGCGGTGAAAAGCCTCCTCAAAGTTCTCCGCCTTAGAAAGCTTTTCCGAAAGACGCTTGTTCTCCTCGCCGACAGAAACCGCCTTTGCCTGCTCTTTTTCAAGCTCCGCGATACGCTTATCTTTCTGAGCGGCAGTTTTATTCATTTCATCGAGTTTTCGTGAATTTTCTTTCGATGTATCCGAAAGCTGGGAGTTCTTTTTCTCAAGACTCTCTGCCCGTTTTTTCTCCTCGGAAAGCTCTTTTTCTAAAGCCGCGCATTTTGCCGCCTTAGAATTTGCCTCTTTAAGCGTCTCGGCAAGCTGTTCATTTTTGCCTTCAAGCTCTGAAAAGCGTTTTGAAAGCTTGTCCAGCTCCTCCTTCGACTTTTTAAGGCTTGCATTCTCTGCGGCAAGCGTCTCGCTTTTTTTAACAGCCTCAGCCGCCGCCTGTTCGCCCTTTTTCAGCCGTTCAACCTCGTCCGAAAGAGCCGCGATTTTCGCCTTAAGCTCCGCGGTTTCAACCAGACAATCAAGCGCGGACAAAACCGCCGCGTCCTCTTTGTTCATACCCATGCTCTCCGAGCAATACTCGGAGATCTTATTTTCAACGCTTTTCGCCGCAGCGGAAAGCTGATCGGAATTATCTGTTTTCAGGCGGTAATTTTTCCCGCAAATGGAGATAGTTATCTTCTCGTTGAGCATCGAAAGAGTTTCCTTTCAAGAATATTTTCCGCGGAAAAACATCTCCGCACTTTATATTATAATACAAAACCCTCCGCATTTCAAGAGGTTTGCCGAAAAAAGGGCGAATTTTTGAAAAAAACAAGCTGCCCCGAAGGACAGCCAGAAATATTTTTTACACATTTTCGCTGAATTCGCGCTTTTTCATAACGCTCTTGTAAGCGGGACGGATAATCTTGCTTGCGGTGGTAAGCTCCTCAATCCTGTGTGCGCTCCAGCCGACAATTCTCGCAATAGCGAAAATTGCCGTAAACAGCTCTATCGGAATTCCCAGCATATCATACACAAATCCGCTGTAGAAATCGACATTCGGACTTACGCCCTTCATTATCTTGCGCTTTTTCGCGATGAGCTTCGGCGCGGCGTCCTCGATATTCTTATAAAGCTGCAAATCATTGTCGCGGTGCTTTGCCACGGCAAGCTTTTCGACATAAGCCCTGAAAATTCTCTCGCGCGGGTCGGACAGCGAATATACCGCGTGTCCCATGCCGTAAATAAGACCTTTGCGGTCAAAAGCCTCTCCGTCAAGCAACTTTGCGAGGTAATCGCTTACTGCGTCGTAATCGGTAATATCCGAGACGTGTTCGCGGATATCCTGCATCATCTCCATGACCTTGATATTCGCGCCGCCGTGTTTCGGACCCTTAAGCGACGACATCGCCGCCGCAATGGTGGAATATGTATCCGAGCCCGATGAGGTTACAACGCGCGTCGTAAAGGTCGAGTTGTTTCCGCCGCCGTGTTCCATATGCAGCAGCAAAGCCACGTCCAGCACCTTCGCCTCAAGCGCGGTATAGCTCTTGTCCGGGCGCAGCATCATAAGCAGATTTTCCGCAGTGGAAAGCGCGGGATCGGGACGGTGAATATACATGCTCTCGTCGTTTTCATAGTGGTTGTACGCGTGATAAGCGTAAGCCGCCAGCATCGGAAACCGCGCGATAAGCATAATGCACTGATACAAACTGTCCGCAAGATCCCCCGAAAGAGCCGTGCTGTCATACGACGCGAGAGTAAGTATACTTCTCGTCATAGAATTCATAATATCCTTGCTGGGTGCTTTCATAATAACGTCTCTGGTGAAATTTGTCGGCAGGCAGCGGCATTCTCCCAGAATTCTGGAAAATTCGGCAGATTCCTCCTCCGTCGGCATTTCTCCGAACAGCAGAAGATACGCCGTTCTCTCAAAGCCGAACCCGTACTCGCCGCACATTGCCACAAGATCCTTGACATTGTACCCCCTGTACCAAAGCTCGCCCTCGCAGGGAGACTCCACCCCGTCGACCGTTTTGAACGAGACCATCTGGGAAATTGTGGTAAGCCCCGTAAGCACCCCTTTGCCGTTGATATCGCGAAGTCCGCGGTTTACGCCGTAAAGGCTGTAAAGCTCGTCGGAAATCGTATCGTTTTTGCGGCACAAATCCTGTTTTTTCTCGGCATAATCTCTGATAATGTTTGTCATATTGTCGTCCTCCGTATTGGAAATTTTAGGCAAAATTTAAACAATACTGCACAAAGAACACGAAAACCGTGCTTTATGCGGCATTGCCTTAAGACGGCAGTCAAATATTTTCCCTAATAATTTATTATAGCACATTTGAGTTATAAAATCAAGCGTATTATAAAATTTTTCACAAATTCATCACAAAACAGCATTGACAAACGCGAAAAAAGAAATTATACTGTACTTATATGAAGAATTTTCGGAGGGAATATGAACGATGAAGAATACCCCGGGCTTACGCCGGAGCAAGCCGACGCGAAAGCAAAGCAGGGACTTTCAAACAGTGGTTTTGAAATAAAGACCAAAAGCGTTAAAGAGATATTTTTCGAGAATATTTTCACTTTTTTCAACCTCTTAAATCTTTTGCTTGCCGTTCCGATTTTTTTGACGGGAAAATTCAAAAACGCGCTGTTTCTTGCGGTCGCGGTGCTTAACAGCGCGATCGGTATAATTCAGGCTCTGCGGGCGAAACGCGCTCTGGACAAGCTTACGCTTATCTCGTCGCCGCATGCGCGGGTGGTGCGCGGCGGAAAAGAGACGACAATTTCCGTGGGGGAGGTTGTCGAGGAGGATCTGATGATACTTTCGGCGGGGCAGCAGGTCTGCGCGGACGCAGTTATTTTAAGCGGAGAATGCGAGGCTGACGAGAGCCTTTTAAGCGGCGAGTCCGAACCCGTTTTCAAGGAAAAAGGCGGCGAGCTGCACTCAGGGAGTTTTATCGTATCGGGGAGCGTTAAAGCGAAGGTTGTCCGCGTGGGAGCGCAGTCCTCGGCGGGAAAAATCACAAGCGGCGCGAAATACCTCAAAAAGAGCAATTCCGAGATAATAAATTCGATAAATAAGATCATTAAAATCATCTCGGTATGTATTCTGCCGATCGGGATAATTTTGTTTGTTAAAGCGATTTTTGTGATAGAACAGCCAATATCCGAGGGCGTGACAAGCTCGGTGGCGGCTCTTATCGGAATGATACCCGAGGGGCTGGTTTTGCTTACGCAGATTGCTCTGGCACTCAGTGCAATAAGGCTTTCAAAACGCAGTATGCTCTGCCGAGACTTGTGCTGCGTGGAGGCTCTGGCGCAGGTCGACGTGCTTTGTCTTGACAAAACGGGGACTCTTACCGAGGGGAAAATGGAAATTGCCGACGTTAAGGCTTTAAACGATGAAATCGATGTAAACACGGCTCTTTGTGCGTTTGCAAAGGCTTTCCCGGAGGAGAATTTCACCCTGCACGCAATCAAGGAACATTTTTCGTGCAATTCCCCGTATACAGCGCAGAAAACCGTCTCCTTCTCCTCGGCGAGAAAATGGAGCGCGGCGCAGTTTGACGGGCTCGGAACGCTGGTTCTCGGGGCGGCGGACAGGGTTCTCGGCGAAAATGACGAGGAAGTTGTAAAAGAATGTAAAAAGCTGTCGGAAAGCGGACTTAGAGTATTGGTTCTGGCAAGGTCTCCCCTGCCGATAGAGAGTAACGAGCTGCCAAAACAGCTTAAACCCGCGGCGATTATCATGCTTTCGGACGTGATAAGGACCTCCGCGCGCGAAACGCTTTCCTATTTCCAAAAACAGGGAGTTTGCGTTAAAATAATTTCGGGCGACGACCCCGCCTGCGCCGCACATTCGGCAAAGCTTGCGGGACTTCGGGGAGAATGCGTCGATATGACGGGTGTGTCCGAGGAGGAAATCCCCGAAATTGCGGAAAAATATACAATTTTCGGAAGAACCTCCCCGCAGCAGAAGCTTTGGATTATAAAGGCTCTGAAGGATGCGGGTCACAAGGTGGCAATGACGGGAGACGGCGTAAACGACATTTTAGCTCTCAGGGAAGCGGACTGCTCG
>CANRIQ010000068.1 GCA_947630655.1 uncultured Clostridia bacterium
TGGTGCTGTCGCTGGAGCAGAACGACTACACAAAGCAGTTTTTCCCGTATGATTTTAAATTCTCGCTGCAATACACCCTTAAAGCGGACGGAATTACCGAAACTCACCGCGTGAAAAACAACAGCAGCGTGGAAATGCCGTTTTGCATAGGCGGTCATCCCGCGTTCGCGCTGAATTCAAACCTTTCGGACTATCGTCTTGAATTCGCAAAGCCCGAAACCGCCGCTGTACCGCTTTACGACACCTCTAAGGGCGTGTTTATGCCCGACTGCCGCACTCCCCTGCTTGACAATGCGACAACGCTGCCGCTTAATCACGAGATGTTCCACAAGGACGTGCTGTATTTTGACAAGTGCGTTTCGCGCTCGGTATCGCTTCTCGACAAGAACAACAAGGGAATTCGCGTGGATTACCCCGATTTCACGTCGCTGGGCATCTGGCAGGCAAAGGACGCTGCATTTTTGTGCATAGAGCCGTGGTGCGGGTCTGCGGACTTCAACGACTGCACGGGCAATTTCGCCGACAAGCAAGGAATTGCCTCCCTTAAACCCGGCGAGGAAAAGGCGTTTACGTTCTCGGTAACCGCTCTCTGATTTCTTTAATCCGAATATAAAAAAAGCGGGCTGTTTTAAAAGCAGTCCGCTACAGCTTATATAAAAAGTCAAATCTCAGACTGTAGAGAAAGTCACAGTATGCACGCATTATGCGCTTCGCGCAAAACGCTGAAGCGGTGCTGCGGCTAGGCTTTGTGCCTGCCGCAGTGACGCTGACGCCGCAGGTGGGGCTTTATCTACAGCCTGAAGCGGACTGTTTAAAGCAGTCCGCTATTTTTTTATACCCTTAAATTATTTGAACTTCTGAATAAAATTCATCAAAAGCCCCACGCCCGCCGCCAGCACCGCCGAAAGCACTATCGGAAACCAGACGTTCGCTATAGGCAGTCCCGCGGCGTTTTCGTTCAGGTTCATTCCGTAAAAGCTGAAAACTATCGTCGGAACTGTCATAATAATCGTAATCGTGGTCATGCGCTTCATGATTATATTCAGATTATTCGAGATAATTGACGCGAATGTGTCCATCGTGCCGTTTAAGATGTTGGAATAGATATTCGTCATCTCAATAGCCTGCTTTACCTCGATAAGAACATCGTCAAGAAGCTCCTGATCCTCCTCGTAAAGCTTTAAAAACCGCCCGCGCATAAGCTTATCCAAAACAGCCTCGTTGGATTTAAGCGAAGTGGAAAAATATACCAGCGACTTCTGCAAGCCCTGAAGCTGAATAAGACCCTTGTTCTTCATGGAACGGTACATCTGAACACCGACAAAATTCGACAGCTTGTCGATTTGTTTAAGATACTGCAAATACCGCGCCGCAATGCGGAGCAGCACCGTAAAAACAAACCTTGTCCTCAATTGTGGGTCAACGCCCTTAACAACGCCCGTCGCAAGCTCGTCCAGCACCACGTTGTCCTTGGCACTGACGGTTATAACGTTTTTATCCGTGATGATAAGCGACATTGGCGTCGTCGAATAAAAAAGCGTTCTGTCGGGGTCGTTGTCGTTCTCCGCCACGGGGTAATCCACGACAATAAGCGTCACGCCGTCGTCCGACTCAATTCGCGAGGGCTCTTCCTCGTCCAGAGCCGCACGGACATAATCGCGGTCGATGTTCATATCCTCTTCGAGAGAGGAAATTTCGGTTTCGGTCGGGTTTATAACGCAAATCCAGCAGCCCGACTCCGGCTCGTTTATCTCGCAGAGCTTATTGTCAATCCGTTTATAATAGTTTATCAAAAGAGGTCGCTCCTTACGTTTACGCAAAAACGCGCACCGCGGCATGAACGCGGCGCATTCTGCGCATTATTTTCATACATCGGCACAAACCGGGGTCCGCGTTCATAAAATCCACCTCTCTTTAACTCAAAATACACTTTGATTATACCACATTTTCCCCCAAAAATCAAGGGGTTTTGCAAAATAGCTTGAAAGTGATAAATTATTGTGTTATAATATAATACGATAACGAACATAAGGAGTTAAAAATGCAAATTCCGTATCATATAGAGGAAATTCTCGAACGGCTGGAAAACAGCGGTTTTGAGGCGTATATCGTGGGCGGGTGCGTGCGAGACAACATAATGGGGCTTGCCCCGCACGATTTCGACATAACCACCTCCGCCCTGCCCCGGCAGACCGAGGAGGTTTTTTCGGACTGCCGCGTTATTGAAACGGGAATAAAGCACGGGACGGTAACCGTGCTGTACAAGGGGACTTCCGTTGAGATTACCACCTACCGCGTGGACGGGACTTATTCCGACAGCCGCCGCCCCGACAAGGTGACGTTCACCCAAAATATCCGTGACGACCTCTCGCGGCGTGACTTTACCGTAAACGGCATAGCCTACAGCCCGCGGCGCGGGATAACCGACCCGTTTTTCGGTATGCGTGACATAAAAGCGGGTATTATCCGCTGTATAGGCGACGCGGACGAGCGTTTTTCGGAGGACGCGCTGAGAATTCTGCGCGCGCTGCGGTTTTCAAGCGTTCTGGGGTTTGAAATTGAGGAAAACACCGCAAATGCTGTCCGCCGTCATAAAAACGACCTTGAGCGGGTATCGAGAGAACGCGTTTTTTCCGAGCTTACAAGGCTTTTGTGCGGGAAAGACGTTCGGCGGGTGCTTTGCGGATTTTCGGACGTTATAGCCGTGATTATTCCGCAGTTTGAAGTTACAATAGGCTATGACCAGCACTCGAAATACCACAATTCGACGCTTTTTGAACACACCGCGAGAGCCGTCGAAGCCGCTCCCGCAGAACCCGCGCTGCGGTTTGCGATGCTGCTGCACGACGTGGGAAAGCCCGCCTGCAAGAGCGTGGGAGACGACGGGGAATTTCACTTTTACGGGCATGCGGAGGAGAGCGCGAAAATTGCCGACGAGGTCTTGCGGGAGCTTAAAGCTCCAAACGCGCTCAGGGAACGGGTGTGCGATATTATAAGGCATCACGACGCGCCCGTCGACCTCTCGAAAAGGACTATACGGAAAGCCCTCTCGCGGCACGGATTTGAGCGGTTTTGCGACTATATGTACGCGCATATGGCGGACGACAGCGCGAAAGCGGGATTTTGTCTGCCGAGGATTGAAACTGCGCGGCAGGCTGTCGCTATTGCCGAGGAAATAAACGCCGAAACGCCCTGCCTTACCGTGAAGGACCTGAAAATCTCGGGGCGCGACCTTATGAAGCTTATAGAGCCTTCGCCGCGTATGGGGAAAATTCTCTCGCAGTTACTTTCGGAGGTGATTGAGGAGAGAGTGGAGAACGAAAAAGACGCGCTGCTGAAAAGAGCGGAGGAGATAGTTTACAGTGAATAGTGAACAGTGCACAGCAAAGGTTGGATCAGATTGTTACAAAGCTTAAAGGCAGACAAATCGATTTGTCGTCAGCCTTTAATTTTTAAGACAATCAAATTCCCGCGCTAGCGGAACATCTTACTGTGCACTGTACACTGTACACTTTTACTGCTTACTGTATACTTTATACTGTTTACTGAAATTTTTGTGCAATATGCCTATTGAAAACGTTTTTATTTTGGTGTATTATATAAATAAAGAACAAAAACAATGAAAATTTTCCCTGCCGGGAATGAAAACGGGACGGAGGCGAAATTTATGAATGTCACCATAAAAGACGTTGCAAAAGCCGCTAACGTTTCTGTGGCTACCGTGTCAAGAGTCCTCAACCGCAAGAACAACGTTTCCGAAGAGGCTGTTCAGGCGGTAAACCGCGCTGTCGAGGAGCTGGGGTACAGTCCGAATTTTTTGGGGCGCGACCTTCGCAAAAGCGAAACAAAGCGAATTCTCGCTATAATCGCGTCCACCGAGCAGACGTTCTACAGCGAGGTTTTGCGCGGTATGCAGGACGCGGCTTACGCGGAGGGGTACGACGTGCTTATAGCGACTACCGGAAACGACCCCGACCACGAAATGCACCTGCTGGGGATGCTGTTTTCGCGGGCGGTGGACGCGGCGGTGCTGCTTGCGCCGAAGCTTGACAGCAAGACGATTTACGACCTCTCAAAGCGGTACAGGCTGGCGATTTGTCTGGAGAGACTGGACATAAAGGACATACTGTGCGTTACCATTAACAACGAACAGGCGGGCTATGACGCGACAAAATACCTTATCGGCAAGGGACGGAAGAGAATAGGTCTTATCACTACGACTATCCGCTCGCAGTCGTCGGTTGACCGCGAAAACGGCTATATGCGCGCGCTGAAGGACTCTAATATAGAATTTGACCCCGAGCTTGTGTTCTACGGCGATTACGACGCGGAGACGGGAACGCGCGCGTGCAAATATCTTCTGGAACTTAAAAACCCTGCCGACGCGATTTTTTCCATCTCGGACACGCTGTCAATCGGGGCGATGACCTACGCGGTTCAGCACGGCGTGACTGTAGGAAAAGATGTGCTGTTTTTCGGGTTTGACAATATCCCCTATTCGCATATGTTTATTCCTAAGCTCTCAACTGTCGACCAGCCGTGTTATCTTCAGGGGAAAACCGTTGCCGAAAAGCTGATTTCAAACATACGAAACGAAGTCCCCGACACGGGAACATACATGCTCCCGCACAGCCTTATTCTTCGTGACTCTACAGGAGATTGACAAAAAATGCCCACCGTGACCTGCGGCGGGCATTATTTATGATATTTTCTGTTGTTTATGATTGAAAACGCGCGGTAAAGCTGTTCCAAAAGCATAACGCGGGCAAGTCCGTGCGGGAACGTCATCGGCGACATCGAAATTTTCAGTTCGCACTGCGATTTAAGGCTGTCGGAAAGCCCAAAGGAGCTTCCGATAAAAAAGCTTATATCCGACGCGCCGCCTACCGCGAGAGCTTCGAGCCTTTGGGCGAGTTTTTCGCTGTCGAACATTTTGCCCTCTATGCAAAGCGCGGCTTTCACCCCGCGGGAGTACTTCAACAGCTCCGACGACTCCCGCAAAAGAGCTTTTTCAATCTCGGCGGGAGAAGGCTCCTGCGGCAAAGCGGCGGCTTCCGTTTCATAAACGGTGACCTTCGCGAACGCCGAAAGCCGCTTTAAATACTCCCCGCACGCCTCGCGCTGCCAGTTGTCTTTAAGCTTTCCTACGGCAATAAGATTTATGTTCATCAAACTAACCTCTACAAACACGATTTTGCAAATTCTCTAGGGAAAATCTGCGCTGCGGAAAAATCTTCGTAACTAAGCCCCAGCATTCGCATAATCGCAAGCTCGTCGACAGCGTCGGACAGAGCATTGTGCTTTTCAAAATACCCGTTTCCGCTTAACATACGATAGATATCCTCCACGCCGTAGCCGCGCTTCATCTTCCCTGTTTTAAAGCAATCCTCGGTTTCGGGGATTTTCTTATTATACTGCCGATATGCGGCTATTTTTATGATGTCGAACCAGCGGAATTTGCAAAATTCGGGAAGATGATGATAATCAAACAGAGAATTATACGCGAAAATTTCCTCAACGCCGTAACGTGCAAGAAAGATTTTCAGATCCAGAACCGCCGTCTCGCGCGAACACTCCATATCGGGAGCTTCGAGATACAGGGCGTTGGAATACATTCCGCCGTTGCTTTTAAAGGGCGTGAGTATGTAATATCTCGTGCAAAGCGGCGAAAATGTCCCGCAATCGGCGACAACCGCGCCTATTGACATCACATCGTCTCCCCAGGTGGTCTCGGTGTCGATTACCGCGAAGTTTTTTCCCATTTCATCACACTCCCCTTAAAAGTATAACCGATTTGCCGAAAAAAGTCAACCCCTGCCGTAAAAAGGCGGGGGTTTAAACGCTTATCTTCTGTAATTCCTGTCGTTGTTATACTTCGGAGCCATTGTTATCTTGCGCCGACGCTGCATCTCGGCAGCCTTGCGGCGTTTTGCCTTATTGATTGTTCTTATCACGATAAGAGCCGCGATAAGCACCGTCAGAATTATCCCCGCGGCAATGGTCTGCGGCGCGGTGAGTATATTATGCAGCTTTTCGCGGTAATTCGCCACAGCGTCAAGCGGAATATCGCTTTCGGTTACAAGCGGAATTGAAGCGAGAGTTTCACCGTTTAGCCTAAGCTCAAGCTCACCCATCGGAGTGCCCTTCACGACGGGCGCGGTAAGCGTATCGACAGTGGGCTTTATCTGCTGGATTGAGGAAATATCAAGCGACTTCGGCATAAGCGTGTAGAAATCCTCGGTAGTTACTATCCCGACGGTATCGGCGTTTTCGCCCTTCTCGACAGCCGCCTGCATTATCTGCTGATTTTCCTCGATAACATGAACATACTCGAACTCCGAAAACGCCCAGTCATAAAGATTGATGTGGTCGGTAAACGAGGTCGTGATGTCCATAGCGGAGCCGTCCTCGTTGTAATACGGCGCGCCCAGCGTTACGAGAAGATAATTATAGCCGTTTCTCTCGGCGGTGGTTACCAGCGCGCGCGAACCGAGCTCCGCATTCTGATAATCCCATTTTCCGTCAACCCTGTGATAATAGTGGTCAATACTTCCCGTTTTTACGCCGTGAACGCCCTCGCAGTAATATTTGCTGGTGGACTTCATAAGCTCGTTTGTGTGGAAAATCGTGTAACCGCTCGGATGCTTGGCATTCGCGGGCATTTCGTATTCCAATGTGTCGCAAATTCTCAGAAATCCGGGGTAATTGTCAATGGCGTAACGGGTGATCAAATACATATCATACGCAGTTGAGTAATTATTCTCGTTAAACAGCCCGTGAGCATTCGCAAAATGCGTGTTTTCGCAGCCCAGACGCGCGGCGGTTTCGTTCATCATAGCTATAAAGCCCTCAAGGCTTCCGCCGACGTTGTAGGCGATGATATTCGCCGCGTCGCACGCGGACGGCAGCATAAGCGCGTACAGGCAGTCCTCGTAGGTGAGATTGCTCTGAAGCGGCTCTATCTCGGCATTGGACACGCCCGTGTAGTTGGGATTTCCCGAGGAAAACTCGTTAAAGCACTCGTAAGGGCAGGAAACCGTCGCGCTGAAATCCTTTATGTTCTCAAGAGCGACAAGAAGCGTCATAATTTTGGTTGTAGACGCGGGATAAAGCCGTTTGTCGGCATTTTTTGACACTATAACTATATCCTTGTCAAGATTTACCATATAAACGCCCTCGGAATATATCTCAAAGGACGGAGAAAATGCGGCAAAACCCGTAAGAGACGGGGCGAATGTAGAAAATAACAGAAATATTGCACAAAAAATTGTTAAAATTTTTACTTTTCGCATATAGACAAATCCCCTTTTTTCGGTTATTATATATATGGGTGCTTTTTTCCCCATTTATATTTTACCATTTCTTTACGAAATTGTAAAGGGCTTTTGAGAAATTGTAATAATTTTGTAATATTTTGAGCTTGGAGGCAGAATATGATATATGTCACGGGAGACACGCACGCGGATTTTTCGCGGTTTAAAGACCCCGCCCTGCGGAAGCTCCGAAAACAGGACGCGCTTATTATCTGCGGGGATTTCGGGTTTATCTGGGACGGGTCGAAGCGCGAAAAGAAGCTGCTGAAAAAAATAGGCAAGCTGCCGTACAACGTGCTGTTTGTGGAGGGCTCTCACGAGAACTACGACCTTTTGGAGCAGTACGAGGTTTCGGAATGGTGCGGCGGCAAGACAAGGCTTATCTCGGGGAGACTGCGGCAGCTTATGCGCGGGCAGGTGTTTACCATCGCCGAAAAAACGGTTTTCACGTTCGGGGGCGGTCAGACCGACGATATTTACGAGCTTGTCGAAGGGTCAAACTGGTGGCAGAGGGAAATTCCGAGCGAGGAGGAGTTATCCGAGGGTCTGGAAAATCTTGAACAGGTCGGAAACGCCGTGGATTTTGTGATTACCTACGAGCCGCCCTCCAAAATGCAGGATTTTCTTGTGGGAACGGGCGACAGAAACCACATAAACACCTACTTAAACGAAATTTACGAGAAAATCGATTTTAAGTCGTGGTTTTTCGGGAAGCTTCACTTAAACAAGCTTGTTCCGCCGAAATACTACGCTGTTTACGACAACGTTGTGGTTGCGGACAATACGAAGATCAAGAAGAAAAAAGCCGCTAAAGCTGCGGATAAAAATACATCTGCCGAAAAGGAGAAATGAATTATGGCTGACATTACTTTTGAAATCACGAAGGAGCTTGGGGTAATTTCCGAGAACGCAAAGGGCTGGACACGCGAGCTTAACCTCGTAAGCTGGAACGAGCGCGAACCGAAATACGACATCCGCGACTGGTCGCCCGACCACACGCGAATGAGCAAGGGGATTTCCCTTTCCGAGGAGGAAATGAAAAAGCTTGTGGAGCTTTTCGAGACCCGCGACGAGGAGGATTCCTTCGAGGAATAACTGCCGACTCCAAAAAAACACATATCCCCCGCCCTTTTCATTCGGACGGGGGATATGCTTTTACTTATAGGAAGGATCTTGTCGTTTTTCGTGACACGCGTGACACGCTCCGCACTCCGAGCAATTTCCGCCGCAGGAGCTGCGTCCCGAACGCCTGTCTTTGACCTCTTTTACGATAATCAGCGTCAATACCGCAAGCACGATAAGACCGATGATTATCGAGCCTAAATATTCGTGAATAAATTCGGACATATTTGTCACTTGTCACCTCTCTCAGGCTTTAACCTTGGCTTTTGTGTTCTTCTGATTTGCCTTGTTCGGGCGGAAAACCATGTAGATAAGCCCGGCGAGTACCAAAACCGCAAATATCACGCCGACGACGTTGCCATGACCCGTAAAGAGGCTGCCGAACTGGTAAATCATAAGCGAAATGCAATACGCAAAACCGCACTGATAGCCGATTGCAAACCACGTCCACTTTGCGGAATTCATCTCGCGGCGGATTGCTCCTATCGCCGCAAAGCAGGGCGCGCAAAGCAGATTGAATACAAGGAACGAATATCCCGCAAGCGCGGACATTGCGACAAAATCAAGCACTCCGAACACGCCTACGACCTCTTCTTTAGCGACTAAGCCCATAATCGTCGCGACAGCCGCCGTGGGCTCTCCAAAGCCGAGAGGAGCGAAAATTATGCATATTGCAGAGCCGATTTTGCCGAGAACGGAATCCGCAAGCTCCATTTCAGCATGATAGCCGAACGCGCCGTCGACCCAGCCGAGAGAGCTTCCGAGCCAGATAAGCACCGACGAAAGCAGGATTATCGTGCCGGCTTTCTTGATAAAGCTCCAGCCGCGCTCCCACATAGAACGCATTACATTGCTGAAGGTCGGCATATGGTACGCGGGAAGCTCCATAACGAACGGAGCAGGATCGCCCGAAAACATTTTCGTCTTTTTGAGGAGAATTCCCGACACAACTATAGCTGCAATTCCCACAAAATACGCCGACGGAGCAACCCACCACGCGTTGCCGAAAAACGCCGCCGCAATCATGCCGATAATCGGGAGCTTCGCGCCGCAGGGAATGAAGGTCGTGGTCATAATGGTCATTCTGCGGTCACGCTGGTTTTCGATGGTGCGCGAAGCCATAATTCCCGGAACGCCGCAGCCCGAGCCGATTAACATCGGTATGAACGATTTGCCCGAAAGCCCAAATCTTCTGAAAATTCTATCCATGACGAACGCCACTCTCGCCATATAACCGCAGGCTTCCAGAAATGCGAGGAAAATGAACAGCACCAGCATCTGCGGCACAAATCCGAGAACCGCTCCCACGCCGCCGACAATGCCGTCCAGAATAAGGCTCTTAAGCCAGTCGACGCAGTTTATTTTATCAAGTCCCGCCTCCAGCAGCACGGGAATGCCCGGAACCCACACGCCGTAATCCGCGGGGTCGATAGCGTCTGCCATTTCTTCAAGCTTTGCATCGGTAAATTCGGATATATCATAGCCCTTGTCG
>CANRIQ010000069.1 GCA_947630655.1 uncultured Clostridia bacterium
GCCTTCTCCCCACCCCCGCATATGACACGGAGGTCATTCATATGTACCTGGCGCGCGGGCTTCACGCGGGGGAGCAGTCTCTTGACGAGGACGAGTTTTTGGAGGTAGAAAAAATACCGCTCCAAAAAGCGGCAGAGATGATATTAAACAATGAAATTGCCGACGCGAAAACGCAGGCGGCGATTTTAAAAACGGTGCTGAAGTTGTCGCGCGAGGGTCATTGAATATAGCTGTTGTAGGCGTCGAGGATTTTTTCCTCGATCTGTTCGCGGATATTTGAGGATATCGGGTGAATTATGTCCCTGAAAACCCCGCTGTCCTCGCGGCGGCTGGGCATTGCCACAAACATTCTCTCGTCGCCCTGAACGAGCTTTATGTCGTGAATGGCAATTGCGTTGTCAATGGTAATCGATACCACGGCGCGAAGCCTGCCCTCGTGCATTGTTTTTCTGATTTTGATGTCGCTGATTTCCATAATGCTCCTCCGTTTGTGATTTTTGCAATAATATTTTGGCAGCTTCTGCCGTAATTATTCATAAATTCGGCGGGTCGGCATATACTTTCTGCGGCAGCGTCTTGTAATTTTTGAATTTTCGGGAAAAGGGGAAGAATTTTGGAGAATTTTCTAAGCGGGAAAAAGCACGTTCATTTTATCGGCATCGGCGGCAGCGGAATGTATCCGCTAGCGCAGATACTTCACACAAAGGGTTATTATCTCACGGGTTCGGACAACAATGAAACCGCAACGCTTCAGGCTGTCCGCGAGATGGGAATTCCCGTTATGCTCGGGCAGAGGCGTGAGAACATCGAGGGCGCGGACTGTATAGTGTTTTCGGCGGCGATAATGGAGGACAATCCCGAGCTTATCGCGGCGCGCGAAGCCGCAAAACACGGTGTAAAGCTTGCCGAGCGCAGCGAGCTTTTAGGGCTTGTGACGGAGCAGTTTTCAAAGGCGATGTGCGTTTCGGGCACTCACGGAAAGACCACGACAAGCTCTATGCTCACTATGATACTTCTTGCGGCGGGGATAGACGCGTCGGCGGTCATAGGCGGAAAGCTCCGCGCAATCGCGGGCAGCGGGCGCGCGGGGAAGTCGGAGTATATGGTGTGCGAGGCGTGCGAGTTTAAGGACACCTTTTTGCACCTGTTCCCGAATATTTCCATAGTCCTCAATATTGACAACGACCATATGGATTATTTCAAAAATATGGATAATCTCAAACGCTCGTTTGGTAAATTCTGCAATATGACAACCGACGTCATCGTCGCGAACGGCGATGACCGGAATACCATGGAGGTTGTCGGAAAATGCGGTTCTAAGGCGAAAATCGTGACCTTCGGCAAAACGCCGGGGTGCGATTTCTACGCTGAAAACATCATGCAAATTTCCGATTTTCACAGACAGTTTTCACTTATGCATAACGGGAGCGAGCTTTGCACAATCGACATTCACGTTCCCGGGGAACACAATGTTTACAACGCGGTTGCGGCGTGCGCGGCGGCGTATTCCGCGGGAATATCCGTTGACGCGCTGAAAAAGGGGTTGTCCGAATTTACGGGGGCAATGCGGCGGTTTGAAAAGCTTGCCGAGATAGACGGCGTGACGTTCGTGGACGACTATGGTCACCACCCCGCCGAAATTGCCGCAACGCTTAAAACCGCCAAAGCTATGAGCTTTAAGCGCGTCTGGGCGGTTCACCAGCCGTTCACCTATTCGCGGACGGCGATGCTGCTTGACGAATTCGCAGACGCTCTGTCGGTTGCGGATAAGGTTGTGCTGACCGAGATTATGGGCAGCCGCGAGAAAAACACCTACAACATCTACGCGAAAAATCTCGCCGAAAAAATCGGCGGCTGCGTGTGGTTTTCTACCTTTGAGGAAGTCGCGAAGTATGTCACCGACAACGTTCAAAGCGGCGATCTTGTGATAACCACGGGCTGCGGCGACGTTTACAAGGTTGCGGATATGATGATTGATATTATGAAAAATCGGAGTTAATTTATGAACGCAAAAATACACGATTTTATTTATTCTCACGAGGGCGAGCTTAAAAAGCTGCTGGGGGAGCTTGTCGCAATCCCGAGCGTTATGGGAAAACCTTCGGACAACGCTCCGTTCGGCGAAGAGCCGAAAAACGCGCTGCTTTATATTGAGAAAATCTGCCGCGAAATGGGCTTTTCGGTCACAAATTACGAAAACGCCGTGCTTTGCGCGGACTATTCCCCGAACGGCGCGCCGATTGAGCTCGGAATTCTCGCGCATCTGGACGTTGTCCCTGCCGAGGGCGCGGGCTGGACAACAAACCCGTTCGAGCTTGCCGAAATGGACGGCATTTTGTACGGCAGGGGAGTTATCGACGACAAAGGACCTGCTGTCGCGGCGTTGTACGCGCTTTTGTGTGTGAAAGAACTCGGTATCCCGCTTAAATCGGGCATCAGGCTGATTTTCGGCACTAACGAGGAAAACGGCTCGGAGGATCTTGAGATTTATAAAAAGCACGATAAATTTCCGAAAAACGTGTTTACGCCCGACGGCAGTTTCCCCGTGATTAACATCGAAAAGGGCATGATCCGCGGTCGTTTTTCGGCAGCCTTTTCGGACGGCAAAATTCTGTCAATTGACGGCGGCAAGGTCATAAACGCCGTTCCCGACCTTGCTTCGGCTGTTTTGCAGTCAATTCCGCGCGAGAAGCTTTTAGAGGCAATTTCCCGCGATGAGTCGGGCGTTAAATTCACAATTGAGCAGGAAAACGACAATTTTCTTGTTACGGCAACAGGGAAGGCGGCTCACGCGTCCACGCCCGAGGGCGGTAAAAACGCTCTTACGGCTCTGATTTCGCTGATAAACAGGCTGACGGACAATGACGCTTTGCTCGGGATTGAAAAGCTGTTCCCGTTCGGCGAAACGGACGGAAATTCGCTCGGTCTGAAATGTTCGGACGGCAGCGGCGCGCTTACCTGCGTGTTCAGCAGGCTTGCGCTGTCGCAGGGCTCGGCGGTCGGACAGTTTGACATTCGTTTTCCGACTTGTACAACTCTTTCCGAGGTCAAGGAAAAGTGCCGAAAAGCCTTTTCTGAAAGCAGCTTCGGTTTTGAGACAACTCTTGAAGATGAACCTCACGTTGTACCCGAAAACAGCAATTTTGTGCAAAAATTGCTTTCCGTCTACGAAAAAATCGAGGGCGAACGCGGATATTGCGTTGCGATAGGCGGCGGGACGTACGTTCACAATATCGAGGGCGGCGTGGCGTTCGGCGCGGAGCGCGGCGACACGGACTATCATATGCACGGAGACAACGAGTTTGTAACGGCACAGGAGCTTTTAAAGGACGCGGTGCTGTTTGCGGAGGTTATCGCCGAGGTCTGCTCGTAATCGGTTGTATAAAGCAACCTTTGTCAAAATAGGGTGAAATTTATGAAAAAAATCACAGCATCAGTTTTAGCATTATTTTTGGCAGCAATTTTATCCGGCTGCTTCAATACCCCTTCCGAAGGCGCGTCGGAGGCTACGGGCTCCGATAAATCCTCCTTTGAAGGCAGCGAAGCACCCGGGATCGAAGTCGTCGTTGTCGAGGAGGGCAAGCTCGCTGAAATAAAGTCGGGCGAATACACCGTAAAAAGCGGTTATACGGTTCTGGTAAACGGAAAGCTCCGCTGTGAAAAAGACGCTGAAATAGTCGTCGAGGACGGCGGGGAGCTGCTTGTAAACGGCGAACTGGAGGTTTCGGGAGAACTGCTGCTCGAGGGTTATCTCGCTGTTTCGGACAGCGCGTCGGTCTGCGGGACGGGAACTGTTCTGGTAAACGAATTCGACGATATAAACTGCGAGGGGCGTTTTACCGCGAAAATCACCCCTCCCGAGCCTGTTGTAACAAACGGGGTAACAACCGTCGGGGGCGTGATAATCGTCAACAAGGCGATAACCATCTCTCCCGATTACGGAAACGGGCTTACGGCGGAGACCGAGGCGGCTTTGGAGCGTATGCGAAGGGCTTCGGGGTATGAAATGCCGGTTATTTCGGGATTTCGCGATTATGAGACGCAGGTCGCGGTGTTTGAGAACTGGTGTACAAAAAACGGCATAGAGGAAGCGGAAAGATTTTCCTCCCGTCCCGGTCACAGCGAGCATCAGACGGGTCTTACGGTGGACGTCACCAGCACGGCAGACGATTTCGCGTATACCGACGAGGCGCGGTGGATTGGTGATAATTGCTATAAATACGGGTTTATTGTCCGTTATCCGAAGGGCAAGGAGGAAATCACGGGTTATATTCACGAGCCGTGGCATTTGCGGTATCTGGGCGAAAGCACAGCAAAGCTGGTTCACGACAGCGGGCTGACATTGGAGGAATTTCTCGGCGTAGAAGGCGGCGATTACCGCGATGAATACGTTTTTTCCCGATCAAATACATAGGTTTTATAAGCGGACAAGCGTGTGGAAAATTTTACTTTAAACAGTAAAAAATTGTACAAAATCTATAAAAACTCTTGACAGGTGTTGAGTTTTTAGGTATAATATATACATGATGTTGTTTCACATCAGAACGCTTCCCAATTGTGCTTAAAAGGAGAAAAATTATGGCTGACAAAGTAAACGAACTTCTGGACAGATTTGCGGCTCTTTCCAAGGAGGAAAAACAGCTTTCCGCGGATATGGATACCGCATTCAAGGAGTATACTGATTATTGCAGCTCCTCCGAGGTCGATCTTAACGAAAAGATCGAAGAGATCCACAAAAAAATGGGGAAGCTTGATTATTACATCGATTATGCCCGCGAACACGCCCAGGCAAGCGAGCTTGAAGAGGCTCCCGAGGCGTTCGAGACCCCCGACGGCACTCTGGAGAGTATCAGACAGACCATAAAGCTTGATTCTCACAATGATGTAAATGCGGAGACTCTTTATACTAAGGCTACGGGTATGAAGAAGTTTTACGAGCAGAAGATAGAGCAGACCCGCCAGCTTATCGAGGGCAGTAAGGTGCAGGCTAAACGCCAGTACGACAGCGATATGGCGTCCTTAAACGAGCGCAAGGATAAGCATGACGCAGAAATTAAGGAGTACATAGCGTCCGACGCGTTCAAGGAGTTTTTAAAGACGCTTTCGGAGGATAAGTCCGCGTTTAACAGCACGGGTACGGCAAATTTGTCCGACAGGACCTGCGTGAGCCTCGGTCAGCGCAGAATGAAGCTTACCGTTCCCATGGAAATAGAGCAGGATCTGTCCATGTCGTCAAACGGGGAGTACAATTCCGCGGCGCACACTATCGGCGCGCCGGTTCGCGTGTCGGTTGAGCGCGGAAGCGTTTTGTACCTTGATTTTGATGATAAAAACAGCCAGTACCTCATGGGCGGCGTTCAGCGGCTGATGCTTAATCTTATCAGATATTACGGCTCGGATATAAACGAAATGCTGTTCTGCGAACCGCAGAGCTTAAGTCCCGATTGTCTCGGGGCGGTTTCGGCTCTCGCAAAGGGCGCGAATTCGTTTATTAAAGTGCCCTCCACGGCTGAGGACATCGACGGGGCTGTTATGGAATTCTGCGGCAGGGCTGCGGCAGAGCCCTTGACGGATAAGGTGTCGCGCGTTATCGTGCTGCATTGCTTCCCCGAGAAGTACAGCTTCAGCGTAAAAGACCGCATTTTGGAGCTTTGCGAAAAGGCGTCCGAGCGCGGGGTTCTGGTTGTGCTTACTCACAATAATTCCGTTGAAGAAACCGAGCTTGAGCAGAAAATCCGCGAAAACGCTCTTTCTATCAGAAGCCGCAACGGCGGTTTCTGGATAGAACAGCACCGCGAGAGCTTTTTCTGGTATTCCGCGCCGTCCGAGCTTTCCGAGGACGTCCGCAGAATATACATAGATCTTCGCCGCCGTCAGGCACAGTCTGCTTCGGAGGTAAAATCGGAGCCCACGGCGGAAGCTCCCGTACAGTCTGTACAGCCCGTACAGCCCGCTTCAACCGCTTCAACCACTCCCGAGCCTGTCGAGCAGGCTGAAAGGGTTGAAAATGTTGAAAAGGCTGAGACAGCTGAACCTGTTGAAAAGGTTGAGGAAGCTCCCGAACCCGCGCCTGCTCCCGCGCCCAAGCCGAGAACCGACTGGGTGTCTCCCGCGGAAAGGGCTGCAAAGGCGAAGGCTCCCGCAGGACCGACGTTCACCGCGAAGGGAAAACGCGTTCTGCCGAGGGTTGAAATCGGGCGCGATATGGAGAATATGCCGAAATATATCGACATCAGCGGAAGCGTGTCCTACGTCTGCGGAAGCATAGGCGAGGAACGCCGCAGACTGGTTGATATTATGGCGGGACGGATAATTTCGGGCACTCACCCCGACGACGCGGAGCTTTGGGTGTTCGATTTTGTCGGCGATCTCAAAAAATACGCTTCAACCCCTGCGTCTCACGTAAAATATCTTGTCTGCGACAACAGCTCGGAGACAGTTTTGGACATAACCGACGCTATTGTGAAGGAATTCGACAGAAGGCTAAGCGTCTTCGGCGAAAAGGGCTGGAAGAGCATCGGAAGCGTTCCCGCGCAGGAGTATATGCCGCAGATTATCGTTATAATCAATTGCTTTCCGACGTTTGCTCAGATTTTCTTGAATATGAAGATGTTCGGGCGGAACAATTCCGCGCGCTTAAACCGCGTTTTCAAGAATTGCGGCGGCGTGGGTATGCATTTTGTGCTGTTCGGGGACACCTTCTCCGACGACGGTGCTCGCCCCGCATGCTTTAAGAATTGCACTATTCACAGCGCGGCGGCTATCGCAAATCACGACCCGGATATAAGGGTTCTGTTTTCGGGCTTTAAGGCTGAAGGGGACGATGCCGAGCAGCTTAGAAAAATCCCGTCGGGCTGCGCGTTTGTTGCTGATGAAAACATCGAAAACGGACTGTCACTGGTAAAAATTTCCGCTGCTCCCGAAATCAGAATTGGCGAATATACGGCGGTTGAGGAGTATGTTCCCGACGCAGGCAGCTTTGTGTACAAATCGCCTGTTATTCTGGACAGCACACACCGCGTTCCGTTCGAGGAGCGTGCCGCGCGGCGCGAAACGCTTATTTCGCGGCGCGGTTCGGATGAAATTCTGCTGTTTTTGGGAGAACCCTGCCGTATTATGCAGGAGTACCCCGTGCGGTTGCTGGGAGGATTTGGCGAGAACGTGCTTATGATCGCTCCTGCGCGCGAGCGCGAGGGTGCGGCTGCGGTAATCCGTGCGGCTGTGATGTCGCTGTGCGAGCAGGGAATTCCCGCCGAGATATTAGCGTTCAGAAGCAATCCCGTTTACGCGGAGCTCGCGCGCACGGGTCTGCCCGAGGGGATAACGGTGTATGAGGACAACGCCGCCGCGGCGCGTGTAAAGGAGCTTTCCGCGGCTGTCGCCGAGGGCAAGACCTCAAATGCGTTTGAAATCGTTCTGGGCGGGGAGCTTCTCATGGCTCAGATGCATTCGGAGGACAGCATGGGCGATTTGAAGCGCGTTCTGGTAAAGGGCGCGGCTGCGGGGGTTCATTTCCTGTTCGCGGCAACGGGTTCGGCTCACGCGGCAAACGGCTTTACGGCTCTTTTCAGACATAAAATCGTTTTCTCCTGCCCGCTGTCCGACGCGGAGAAGGTTCTTCATTCGGTTAATTGCGAACTCAGCGAGAATGCGTTCAGATTGTCCGATGACTATGACGAGCTTACAATGGTGCCTTACCTTATATAATTTTGCGTTACGGGAAGTGTTTTTATGGGTAATAGTGACGGTTTAATTGAAGATATGGAGCGGCTTGGCGCGGATATTGAGGACGCTATGCATCGTTTTATGGACAATACCGCGCTTTATGAGAAAATGCTTAAAAAGCTGCCCGAGGTGCTGGAAAAGGCTCCCGTGCTGGAGTATTTCGAGTCGGGGGATCTTGATACCGCGCTGTCAAACGCTCACACGATAAAGGGCGTTGTGGGGAATTTGTCGCTGACGCCGCTGCATGACGATTATACCCAGATTGTCGAGCTTTGCCGTGAGGGCGAGCTTTCAAAGGCTCATAAAATCGCTGTTGAGACGGTAAAGCTTCAGGAAGAAATTGTAAGTCAAATCAAAAAATATATGTAATAAAGGAACGTAAGCCCGTGAAAAACACGATTTTGATAGTAGACGACCAGGAGATAAACCGCGTTTTGCTGGCGGAGCAGTTTAAGGACGAGTACAACATAATTGAGGCGGAAAACGGGGCGCAGGCTCTGAAGATAATCAACGAAAACAAGGACATTGTGGCGATAATGCTGGATCTGATTATGCCGATGATGGACGGCATGGGGGTCTTGGCGGAGCTTAACCGTTCGGGGAAGATTTACCATATTCCCGTTTTCGTGATAACCGCGGCTGATAATATGGAAATTCTTTCAAGCGCGTACAGCCTCGGGGCGGTGGATATTATTTCCAAACCGTTCAAAATGGTGTTTATAAAGTCCCGGATAAATAATATTATCGAGCTTTTCCGTCACAGAAACGAGCTTGTCGATGTTGTCGAAGAAAGCGTTGAGAAAATCACCCTCTTAAACAGCCGTATGATAGACGCTCTGGCGGCTCTTATCGAGTTTCGCGAGTGCGAGTCGGGGGCTCATGTCAAGCGTATGCGCGCGGTAACGGAGCGGCTTATGACCGCTTTGGGGATTTTGTATCCCGAGTATGCGGTCGACAGGGTGACTGTAAGCAAAATCGGCGAGGCGTCTATTTTGCATGATATAGGGAAAATCGTTATCACCGACAGCGTTCTCAAAAAAACCGATAAGCTTACTCCCGAGGAGTTTGAGGTTATAAAGCGTCACACCGTCGGCGGGTGCGATATTCTCGAACAGATGTACCGCGATATTATGGACGGCGAAACCTACCGTTATTGCTGCGATATCTGCCGTCATCATCACGAGCGTTGGGACGGCGGCGGCTATCCCGACGGTCTTTCCGGCGATGAAATCCCGATTTGGGCGCAGGTTGTGGGAATTGCGGATGCTTTCGACGCGCTTACAAGCCCGCGCGTGTACAGACCCGCGTTTGAGTTCGATACCGCCGTTAAAATGATAAACGACGGGGAGTGCGGGGCGTTCAATCCAAAGCTTTTGCAGGCTTGGAACACCCTGATAAAAAGCGGCGAACGCTTTTCCGAAAAGTAAACAAATAACCGCGGCTCGTGTGAACCGCGGTTTTTGTTTTTTGTTATTCTGCAAATTCAAAGTCTATAAATCCGCCGTTTACGTTGACGGATACGCATTTTATCTTCACCTTGTCGCCGACGGTGAAAATTTTCCCGTTTGCCGCACCGGTGAGAATAACTCCGTGCTGAACCTCATATTCTCCCGCAGGCAGCTTTGTAACAGAAATTATGCCCTCGACGGTGTTTTCCAGCGCGACGAAAATTCCGCTTGGCGAAACGCCCGAAATAAAGCCCTCGTAATCCTCGCCGATGTGGTTTTTCATATATTCCGCCATATAGAGCGTCTCGCATTCGCGTTCGCACCGCACCGCCGAAAGCTCGGTAGAGCTTGCCCTGAGGGACGCTTCCTCGGCGAATTTCGTGTATTTTTTCGTCAGTTTGTCTTTATTCAGCGCGTAAACATAGTCGGTAAGTATTCTGTGAATGGACAAATCCGCGTATCTTCGTATCGGAGAGGTAAAATGCGCGTATTCGGGCATAACCAGCCCGTAGTGCCCGAGCGGCTCGTCGGAGTATTTCGCCTTCATCATCGTCCGCAGCACAATGCGGTTTATCACGGCATACTTATCGGAGTCGCGGCTCTCGCGGAGAACCTTTGCAAGGTCTCCCGCCGTTGAACGCTCGTTAATCCCCTCGGGGTTTATTCCGAGAGCGGTGAGAGTGTCCCCGAGCTGT
>CANRIQ010000070.1 GCA_947630655.1 uncultured Clostridia bacterium
CAAGGTCCCCAGGGTGAACCCGGACCCGCAGGCGCAACAGGACCGCAGGGTCCTCAGGGTGAACCCGGACCCGCAGGACCGACAGGACCACAAGGTCCCCAGGGTGAACCCGGACCGACGGGCGCAACAGGACCGCAGGGTCCTCAGGGTGAACCCGGACCCGCAGGCGCGACAGGACCGCAAGGTCCACAAGGTGAAACGGGACCCGCAGGTGCGACAGGTCCGCAGGGTTCTCAGGGCGAACCCGGACCCGCAGGACCAGCAGGACCTCAAGGTCCTCAGGGCGAACCCGGACCCGCAGGACCGACAGGACCGCAAGGTCCACAGGGTGAAACGGGACCCGCAGGACCGACAGGGCCGCAGGGTCCTCAGGGTGAACCCGGACCCGCAGGCGCAACAGGACCGCAGGGTCCTCAGGGTGAACCCGGCTTGTCGACAGCCGCGGGATACGCGGACTTTTACGCTCTTATGCCGCCCGACAATGCCGAAACCGTCGCGCCCGGTGGAGACGTAAACTTTCCGAGGAATGGCTCGTCGTCAAACAGCGTGGTTGTAAGGTCTGACGATTCGACATTTACGCTTACTGAAGTGGGAACATATCTGGTTATTTTCACAGTAAACGCCAATCAAGCGGGTCAGCTTGTGCTTACGCTTAACGGCGAGGAGCTTGACTACGCTGTTTTCGGCAGAGCGACAGGCGCGTCGTCAATAATAGGCACTGCGCTTGTGACATCAACAGACGAAAACTCTTCCGTAACTGTCCGCAATCCCGCCGACAATCCCTCAGCTTTGATAATAACGCCTGATGCGGGCGGAACTCAGCCTGTTTCGGCACACATCATATTTATAAAGCTTGCGTAAGCAGCTGAAAACGGAGAAGTTAAATTTTTAGAGCGTTTTCTTACTTTCCGGCATTTCTTTAAGAACAGGTTTTGAAATGCCGATATATACGATTGTCCCGCGGTTTCGCGGGACAATTTGCTTGCGGAAAATCCGCTGCAAAACGTGAGTTGAGTGTTTATGTAAACAGGCATAGTTACTGCAAAAAATTGATCCTCTTGTCAGCGTATCAGGTTTTGTCGGCGGTAAGCCGCATTCAATGTGTAGCAATTCCCCGATTATTGAACAGGCGTCACGGCGATTACAAAAGGTTATTTTTGAAAACAAGAATTTTGAAAAACTCATCTCGTCACAAGACAGCGAGGTGAGTTTTTTTCTATTGCGACCCGCCGTATTTTTCGACCGAGGCGGAAAAGCTCTGCGGCAATATCGCTCTAAGGGTCTTGAATGATCTTATGTTAATTTACATATGCTGACCGCGCACGTTTTATCTGCGAAATTTAAGCTTGACAACTACGCCGACGAGCTTATGCGCCTTGCTACAATTTCTGCGGGAATAAAATACTTAACGTTTCGTAGAATAACCGATAAAAATCCGTCACACCTTAATTTTAAGGCATGACGGATTTTGCTGTCAGAAGGTCTTAACAGACCTGTTACTGCCTTTTCGGCAAACTGAAATTATAGCCGCTTGATAAATCTTTTTTGGTCTTTTTCGTCAAGAAAATCCATTGCACGATAAAACTTATGTGCTTCTGTTCTTTTCATTCCCGAATTAAGCCTGATAACGCTAATTCCGTTATTCCTCGCCCATTGCTCTGCCGCTTGCAAAAGCTCTTTTCCAAATCCGCGGCGTTGATAATCCTTTGAAACAGCAAGCCCCAAAATATTTGCCATATCCTCAATATAAAGAACATTATACCTTTCTACATGAACAAAGCCTGCAATTCGGTTGTCGGTTTCAGCGACAAAAACTACTTCCCTGCTTTCATCTAATTCGCGAACCTTCGCCTCGATAAGGCTTCTTTCACATTCATATCCCAGTTCTTCAATGCAGATTTTCCTAACTTCTTCACAATCGGTAGATTTAATTTTTCTTATCATAATATTCTCCGGCAAATCTCGTTCTGTTTTTCTTATCTTCGTCCAAAGTATAACACAAAAACGTGAAAACTCCCCGGCAGTATTCCTGTCGGGGATAATCATCACCAGAATTCGTGCTTGTAAAAATCGGGCGGACGCGCTTTTAAAATCTTCGCGTTGACCTCGCGGATAGTGTCAATAAGCCGCTGTCTTACATCGGGAATATCTCTCGAAAGCGGAACATACACAAAAATCGTAAATCCCGAAAACCAGTACATTCTTATATCATACTCGTCGTCGGCGAATTTGTACTGATACAAGAAATCCACCGTTTTTACATCAAGACCATACTTCTTCGCATAAGATTTCACGAACAGCAAAAACGGCGTTGCCTCGTCAAGACGCTCGCAATAATCTATAAAAACCTCAAGCGTATTTTGTTTGACGTCTTTTACTAAACCGAACACCCAAAATCACCGCCCTAAGTCTCACGCGGGAAATTATTCCTCGTTTGAAGACTGATTTTTAAGTAAATCGCGTATCTCGGTAAGTAAAACAAGCTGGGGATCAGGTTTGGGAGGCTCTGCGGGAGCTTCCGCCTGCTTCTTTTTCGCAAGCTTTTCGGCGTTGTTTTTAAGCGTGTTTATAACCTTAACTATAATGAACACGCAAAGTGCCGTAAGCAGGAAGGTAATGATCGCCTGGAAAAAGTTTCCGAACAAAATCTCGACGGGAGTTCCGTCGCCGATAGTCCACGGGAGCGTAAGCTTCCATTCCTTCACGTTTATACCCGCCATAATAAGCCCGATAAACGGCATCAGAATGTCATTTACAAGGGAATTTACAATCGCCGTGAACGCGCCGCCGATGATAACGCCGACCGCCATATCCATAACGTTTCCTCTGGATATAAACGCCTGAAATTCCTTGCCCATTCTGACAAAAAAATTCGGTTTTTTCTCGTCTGCCATAATGAAAACTTCCTTTCATAATATTATACTAAAATTTTAACACATTTCGACGGTTTTGTCAACCGTTTTTTAACATTCTTTTCAAATATTCACCCGTATACGACTTCCTGCACTTTGCAATCTGTTCCGGGCTGCCCGCCGCTATAACCGTACCGCCGTTATCGCCGCCCTCGGGACCCATATCGATAATATAATCGGCTGTTTTGATAACGTCAAGATTATGTTCGATTACAAGCACGGTGTTCCCCGCGTCGGTAAGCTTTTGCAGAATGTCAATAAGCTTGTTTACGTCCGCGGAATGAAGCCCCGTAGTAGGCTCGTCGAGGATATAAATCGTCTTCCCCGTCGAGCGTTTTGAAAGCTCCGTTGCGAGCTTTATTCTCTGAGCCTCTCCGCCCGAAAGCGTTGTAGAGGACTGCC
The DNA here is from genome assembly GCA_947630655.1 of uncultured Clostridia bacterium. Taxonomy (GTDB): domain Bacteria; phylum Bacillota; class Clostridia; order Oscillospirales; family Ruminococcaceae; genus CAG-115. The sequence goes on from CANRIQ010000070.1 coordinate 3,315, forward strand.
CTATTTTGATATAACCCAGCCCCACGTCTTCGAGAGTTTTCAGCTTGTTGAATATTTTCGGGATATTTTGGAAAAATTCCACGCCCTCCGAGACCGTCATATCCAGAACGTCATAGATATTCTTGCCCTTGTATTTAACCTCAAGAGTTTCACGGTTGTAGCGGCGTCCCTTGCACACCTCGCAGGGCACGAAAATATCCGGCAAAAAGTGCATTTCTATCTTAAGGATACCGTCTCCCTCGCACGCCTCGCAGCGTCCGCCCTTGACGTTGAACGAAAATCTTCCCGAAGTGTAACCGCGCTGTTTAGCGTCGGTGGTCTGCGCGAAAAGGTCGCGTATATCCGTGAAAACTCCCGTATAGGTTGCGGGGTTTGAGCGCGGAGTTCTCCCGATTGGCGACTGGTCGATCATAATCACCTTGTCGAGGTTCTCCAAGCCCTTCATATCCTTGAATTTTCCCGCTCTTACGCGCCCCTTGTTCAGCTTCCCGAACAGATGCTTGTAAATTATTTCATTGACAAGCGAGCTTTTCCCGCTTCCCGAAACTCCCGTTACGCAGGTGAAAACTCCAAGCGGAATGTCGACGTTTATTTTTTTGAGATTGTTCTCCTCCGCGCCGATAACCTTCAGCCATTTGTCGCCTGTCGGGCGGCGTTTTTTCGGAACGGGAATTTTCAGCTTTCCGCTTAAATATTTCCCCGTGACAGACTTTGTGCATTTCAGAAGCCCTGCAACCTCACCGCTGTACACAACGTTTCCGCCGTGAATTCCCGCCTCGGGACCTATATCCACTATCCAGTCGGCGGCACGCATTGTGTCCTCGTCGTGTTCCACGACAATGACCGTATTTCCGAGATCCCGCAGATTTTTAAGCGTTGCAATAAGCTTGTCGTTATCGCGCTGATGAAGTCCGATGCTCGGCTCGTCGAGAATGTAAAGCACCCCGGTAAGCGCGCTTCCTATCTGCGTTGCAAGGCGAATTCTCTGGCTCTCGCCGCCCGAAAGCGTTCCCGCGCTTCGCGAAAGCGTGAGATATTCCAGACCCACGCTTTTAAGAAATCCGAGGCGGTTTTTTATCTCCTTTAGTATCTGCCCCGCTATCATCTTATCCCGCTCGGAAAGTTCCAGATTGTCCACAAAATCCAACGCCGCCGTAACCGACATCTTGCAGAAATCGCTGATATTCTTACCCCCGACGGTCACCGCCAGAGCCGTGTCGTTAAGCCGCTCGCCGTGGCATTTCGGGCACGGAGAATCGCTCATAAAATCCTCCAGCGCGTCCCGCGCGTACTGCCCTGCCTGCGCCTCGTTGTAACGCCTTTGAAGATTGTTTGCAACGCCCTCAAAATCGGTGTAATACTGCCCGCCGCCCTGCGCTCTCGGACGCTTTATAAGTATTTTCTCGCCCTTTGTGCCGTAAAGCAGCTCGTCAACCGCCTTTTCGGGAATTTCCGACACGGGGTCTTCGACGGAAAACCCGTGCCGCTCGGCGAGAGCATCAAAATACATCGCCGCGATAGTTCCCTCGTTGTAGGTCCAGCCGTAGCCCTTTATCGCTCCGTCCTTGATTGACAAATCGGGGTTCGGCAGTATAAGATTGGGGTCAATTCTGCGGTAACTTCCGATACCGGTACATTCGGGGCATGCTCCGAACGGATTGTTGAACGAAAACATTCTCGGCACAAGCTCGTCCACCGAAACGCCGTGTTCGGGACAGGAGTAGCTCTGCGAAAAATGAAGCTCCTCCCCGTCGATAACGTCAATATAGATAAGTCCCCCCGTAAGCGCGCCCGCCGTTTCAATGCTCTCCGCAAGGCGCGACCGCACGCCGTCCTTTATCACAAGGCGGTCTACGATTATCTCTATTGAATGCTTGATGTTCTTTTCGAGAGCAATTTTCTCGGACAGATCATAAGTTATCCCGTCGACGCGCACTCTCGCAAAACCCGATTTCCTTGCGGAGTCAAATTCCTTTTTATGCTCGCCCTTGCGCCCGCGGACAACAGGTGCCAGCACCTGAAATTTCGTTTTTTCGGGAAGCTCCATTATCTTGTCAACAATCTCGTCTACTGTCTGCTGGCGGATTTCCCTGCCGCAGACAGGACAGTGCGGAATACCTATCCTCGCGTACATCAGGCGCAGATAGTCGTATATTTCCGTAACCGTTCCGACGGTGGAACGCGGGTTTTTGGAGGTGGTTTTCTGGTCGATAGAAATTGCGGGAGAAAGCCCCTCTATGCTGTCAACGTCGGGCTTTTCCATTTGCCCCAAAAACATTCTCGCATAGGAAGACAAGCTCTCCATATAACGCCGCTGACCGTCCGCATAAATAGTATCGAACGCAAGCGAGGATTTCCCCGAACCCGAAACCCCCGTAAGCACGACCAGCTTGTCCCGCGGGATAGTAACATTTATGTTGTTGAGGTTGTGCTCCCTCGCGCCTTTAATGATTATCTTATCGTTTGCCATTGTTATCTCCTGATTTCATATTATCCTTTATTTTTGTTGGCTGTAAAAATTCCTCCGCCAACTCTTTAAGCTTGTAAACGCCGTTTTTATCCCATTCTGCGACCTTGCTTTCTATATATTCGCACGGGAAATCCCGACAAAGCCCGCAGAAAAACGCGCCGTGTTCCTCGCAGCACTTGAATATCCTGCACTCGTTTTCCCACATTTTAACGCATTTCCCGCCGTTTTCGCGGCAGCCGACACAGCCGCCGTCGTGGAAAAAACCGCACGTTTCGCAGCTGCCGCCGCAAGGAGTGATTTTTGAAAAATCCGTGTTCATTCCTGCAGCTCCTTTATCTTATCGCGCAGATACGCCGCGTGTTCAAAATCGAGCAGTTTAGCGGCTTTTTTCATCTCGGAAGTGTACTGAGCGATAAGCTTTTCGCGCTGCGCACGCGGCAGCTTGCGCAGATCGGACTTCTTGCCCTTCTTTTTGCCGTCGTCCTTCTTAGTAATTTCAAGAACGTCCCGCACCTCCTTGATAATGGTTTTCGGGACAATGCCGTGTTCCTCGTTATAACGCTTTTGAATTTCGCGGCGGCGAAGCGTTTCGGTAATCGCCGCTTCCATGGACTGCGTAACCTCGTCGGCGTACATAATAACCGTGCCCTCGGCGTTTCTTGCGGCGCGCCCTATCGTCTGTACAAGCGACGTCTCCGAGCGCAGAAAACCCTCCTTATCCGCGTCTAAGATAGCCACCAGCGACACTTCGGGTATATCCAGACCCTCGCGAAGCAGGTTAATCCCGACAAGCACGTCAAACTCCCCCGAACGCAGATCGCGGATTATCTCCATACGCTCGATAGTGTCAATGTCGTGGTGCATATAGCGCACCTGTATTCCCGCCTTGTCAAGGTAATCGGTAAGGTCTTCAGCCATTTTTTTGGTAAGCGTCGTTACAAGAACGCGCTGTTTTTTCGCAATGCGGGCGTTTATCTCGGAAATCAAATCCTCGATTTGACCCGTTGTCGGCTTTACGATAACCTCGGGGTCTAAAAGTCCCGTCGGACGGATTATCTGCTCGGCAATCTGCGTTGAACGCTCCTTTTCAAAATCACCGGGAGTTGCCGAAACAAACACCGCCTGCGGTATCTTTTTGTAAAATTCGTCGAAATTCAGCGGACGGTTGTCGTATGCGCACGGCAGCCTGAACCCGTAATCCACCAGATTTTTCTTTCTGGCAACGTCTCCGCCGTACATTCCCCTCACCTGCGGAAGCGTTACATGGCTTTCGTCCACCATAAGCAGAAAATCTTCGGGAAAGTGGTCGATAAGCGTTATCGGAGTGCTGCCCGGTGGTCTTCGGGCAAGCACCCGCGAATAGTTTTCAACGCCCTTGCACGTTCCTATTTCACGAAGCATTTCCATATCATAGCGCGTCCGCTGTTCTATTCGCTGTGCCTCTATAAGCTTGTTGTTGTCCTTGAAGAATTTTATCCGCTCCTCAAGCTCCCCTTCAAGCTCCGCCAGAGCGTCGTTCATCTTGTCCCGCCCGATAATATAATGCGACGCGGGGAAAATCATCGCGTGAAGCAGTGTTGCCTTTGTCACGCCCGTCACGACCTCAAACTCGCTTATGCGGTCAATCTCATCGCCGAAAAATTCCACCCGCACGGCGCACTCGTTGGTGCTGCCCGCGGGGAAAATCTCCACCGTATCGCCCTTTACGCGGAATTTGTTGCGGACAAAATTCAGCTCGTTGCGCTCGTACTGCATTTCAACAAGTCGGGCTATCACCTCATCGCGGGAAATTTCCTGCCCCTGACGGAGAGAAAGCGTATTCGAGCGGTAATCCTCGGGACTTCCGAGCGAGTAAATGCAGGAAACGCTGGAAACTATTACCACATCGCGGCGTTCGGCGAGAGCCGCCGTCGCCGAGTGCCGCAGGCGGTCAATTTCGTCGTTTATCGCGCTGTCCTTTTCGATATATGCGTCGGTCGAGGGAATGTAGGCTTCGGGCTGATAATAATCGTAATAGCTTACAAAAAATTCCACCGCGTTTTTGGGGAAAAACTCCCGAAACTCCGCGCAAAGCTGCGCCGCAAGGGTCTTGTTATGCGCGAGGACAAGCGTCGGCTTGTTGACGTTGGCGATAATATTCGCCATGGTAAACGTCTTTCCCGAGCCCGTAACGCCAAGCAGGGTCTGTTCCCTGTCGCCGCGCAGAACGCCCTCGGTTATTTTAGCGATAGCCTCGGGCTGGTCTCCTGTCGGCTTATATTCCGAATGAAGTTCAAATTTATCCATAAAAACGCCTCAACAACAGTATTTCATTATATATTATAGCGCGTGAAGCCCCGTTTGTCAACCCAAAAATTGATTTGATAAAATTTAACCTTTTTGCCAACAATAGCTGTATAAACAAATTTTTGAGAATTTATTCCTTCAACATTCGCCGAAGGTATCTTGACAATTTTTGAAAAAAGTGGTATAATAAATTGTTAAATATTACACGGCTGTTCCGTGCTTTTTGAAAGGGTTGAATAAACAGTGTTTTATGAAAACGAATACCGCACGCAGTACTGCAACGCGGTAAGCGAAAAGGACGTAGGAAAAAAGGTCCGCGCGGCGGGCTGGGTCGCGAATATCCGCGATCACGGCGGAATTATGTTCGTGGATCTGCGCGATCATTACGGCGAGGTTCAGATCGTATTCCACAACGAAGCCCTTTTTGAGGGTATTCACAAGGAATGTGCGGTTTCCATCGCGGGGACGGTGTTAAAGCGCGACGAAAGCACCTATAACGACAAAATCGAAACGGGTACTGTCGAAATCGAGGCTGAGGAGGTTCGTATTCTCGGCAAGGTGACCGAACAGCTTCCGTTTGAGATTGACGAGTCGAAGAAGACAAAAGAAGATTTGCGGCTGAAGTACCGTTATCTCGATCTGAGAAACAAGAAAATGCACGATAATATCGTATTTCGTTCGCAGGTTATCTCGTTTTTGAGAAACAAAATGACCGAAATGGGCTTTTTGGAGCTTCAGACGCCCATTCTCTCTACCTCCTCCCCCGAGGGCGCGAGAGACTACCTTATCCCGAGCCGCAAGCATCACGGGAAATTCTACGCGCTGCCGCAGGCTCCGCAGATTTTCAAGCAGATTTACATGGTTTCGGGATTTGACAAGTATTTCCAGATAGCTCCGTGCTTCCGCGACGAGGACGCAAGAGCCGACCGTTCGCCGGGAGAGTTCTACCAGCTTGATTTTGAGATGTCTTTTGCGACGCAGGAGGACGTTTTTGCGGCGGCGGAGGAGGTTCTTTCCGCGACGTTTGCGAAGTTCTCCGATAAGAAGGTAAGTCCCGCGCCGTTTCGGAGAATTCCGTATGAGGAGTCTATGCTGACCTACGGCACGGATAAGCCCGATCTGCGCAACCCGCTTGTTATCAAGGAGCTTTCAGACCTGTTTGTAGACAGCGATTTTAAGCCGTTCTGCAACAAAACCGTCCGCGGTATCCGCGTTCCGAAAATGGCTTCCCAGTCGAAAAGCTTTTTTAAGGATATGGAGGATTTCGCGGTAAACGAAGTCGGAATGAAGGGATTGGGTTACTTCAAGGTTGAAGAGGGCGAAAACGGCAGGTTTAAGTACAACGGTCCTATTGACAAGTTTTTAAACGACGGGCAGAGAGACGAGCTTGCAAAGCGGTGCGAGCTGGAAGTCGGCGATGTGTTGTATTTTATCGCGGACAGCAAGAAAAACGCTCCGAAATTCGCGGGTCAGATACGCACGGAGGTCGCTAAGCGTATGAAGCTTATCGATGAGAGCCGTTTTGAGATGTGCTTTATCGTGGATTTCCCGATGTACGAGCTTGACGAGGAAACGGGAAAGATAATCTTCACTCACAATCCGTTTTCCATGCCGCAGGGCGGTCTTGACG
>CANRIQ010000071.1 GCA_947630655.1 uncultured Clostridia bacterium
GTCGGTCGTGACGGTCACCGCCACTCTGTGGAGGGTCTTGTTTTCCCACTCCTTTTGATAGGTACTCCATAGAGACTGCGATTTGTAGAGAGCCAGCCAGTCCTCCCAGTGGTCGTTGTCGTTCCATTCGCCGCCCGTAAGCAGCCCCGACTGCGGATTAACATCGCTTTGCGGCATAGACTCTCCGATTTCCGCGGCGGTATCGCCTTTAAGGTCTCCTGCGCCGTAGTCCCCGTCCAAAATGCCCGCGCCGCCGATGTCTGTTTTGTCAAATGCTCCCGAAACGCCTTCTGCCGCGCCGCCGTATGTTCCTCCCGCTGTGCCGTTCAACGCCTTGGGAGCGGCTGCGCACCCCGTCATAGCAATGACTGCCGCCGCTATAATCAAGCTTAAATACTTTTTCATATAAATTCCTCGCTTTCGTAATTTTTTAATTTGAGTTGCCGAAATTTTTGCCGTGTTGAAAAGCCTTTCACTAATAATACCAATCATTTCGGAAAATTGTTGCAAATTTACGAAAAAATTTTGCAAAAATAAAAAGGGGTTGTTACCCCTTTCAGGCTTTATCTACAGCCTAAGTTTGACTTTTTACACAAACTGATATTATAATAGTATAACTACTCCTTTTCGGACTTCTTTTTACGCTGTTCAGTCCCGTAGGACCTCTTTTTTTCCTCCTTTGGCAGGAAAACAACCCCCCATGCCGCCGCCAGCGCGATAATCAACGCCGACAACCGCAGCGGCTCGGAATAAAACAGCACGATAAGCCCGAAAATCTCGGTGTTCCAGAACAGAACCACACCCACGGCGACCGCCGCCAGCGCGGTTATCAGCACCCCGCCCGCCGCGCAGTCCTTTGCGAGCCGAATTCTGTGGCTGTTTTCCTCCGTCACCTTGTCCGACAGCTTTTCAATCGCCGTGTTAAGCAGCTCCGCCGTCATAACCGCGGCGCAGGTCAGCAGCAAAATTGCCCAGCGTTCCGCCGAAAACGAATAAAATCTCGCCGCGAAAAAAATCACAAACCCCGCCGCGCAGACGTGAAATCTGAAATTCCTCTGCCGAAAAGCCGATAAAATCCCTCGTCCCGCGTAATAAAAGCTTTTAAAAAATTCCATAACAATTACCGCACAATTCCCAGTTTTTCGAGAACCTTCTCCTGTTTTGAAAACATCTCCCGTTCCTCGTCCTCGTTCATATGGTCATACCCCAGCAGATGAAACAGCGAATGCGTAATAAGAAACGCAACCTCCCGCATGAAGGAGTGACCGTATTCCTCCGCCTGCGCCGCCGCCCGTTCAAGCGAGATAACAATATCCCCGAGCAAAATCGCGCCGTTGTCGGGGTCGCATTCAAACTCCTCGTCGCCCATCGGGAATGACAGCACGTCCGTTTCGCGGTCTATCCCGCGGAATTCGGAGTTTAGCTTCCTTATATTCTCGTTATCCGTAAACGTCACCGAAAGCTCCGCGTCGTCGGTTATATTCTCTTCTTCGAGAGCCGCTTCGGCGCAGTCCTCTATAAGCTTTTCGGCGTTTTCGGGCGGGGACATCTTGTCCTGCTCGTCGCTGAGGTCAATATAAATCTTCATATTAAATGTCAGCCCCTCCACGCGCCGCGTTCCGTTTTGGAACTTCCGTGATACTCGTCGTAAGCCTTGACTATATCCTGCACCAGCCTGTGCCGAACAACGTCCTTTTCGGTAAAGCGGTTCTGGGCGATGTCCTCAATCCCGCGAAGCACCTTCAACGCCTCTATAAGCCCCGATTTTTTCGCTTCGGGGAGGTCTATCTGCGTAATGTCTCCCGTTATAACCATCTTCGAGTTGAACCCGAGTCTGGTTAAAAACATCTTCATTTGTTCGCGCGTGGTATTCTGCGCCTCGTCAAGGATAATAAAGCTGTCGTCAAGCGTTCTTCCGCGCATATACGCAAGCGGCGCGACTTCAATTGCGCCGTGTTCGGAAAGCTTTGTAAAGCTCTCCTGCCCGAACATCTCAAAAAGCGCGTCGTACAGCGGTCTCAGATACGGGTCAACCTTGTTTTGCAAATCCCCGGGAAGAAAACCGAGCTTTTCTCCCGCCTCCACTGCGGGGCGCGTTAAAATTATCCTCTGAACCTGCTTTTGCTTGAACGCCGTCACCGCGAGAGCCACCGCAAGATAGGTTTTTCCCGTACCCGCGGGACCCACCCCGAAGGTTATCGTATGCGAGCGTATCATATCGCAATATTTTTTCTGCCCCACGGTTTTGGGCTTTATGGGCTTTCCCGAATAGGAAACGCACACACAGTCCCCCGACATCGAGGCAATTTCACCCTCCGCGCCGTCGTTCACCATAGAAACGGCATAGCGGACGTTTTGCTCGTCGATTGCCTCCCCGCGCTCAAAAAACCCGCAAAGCAGATCAACCGCCTTTTTCGCCTTAGACACGGAAGCCTCGTCGTCACCCGTTATTTTCACTTCGCTCCCGCGTGAGAATATTGTCACCGAAAACGCCTTCTGAATAACGTTTATATTTCTGTCAAAATCCCCGAAAACAGCCCTCAGCTGTTCGGTGTTTGAAATCGTTAAAGCCGTATCCGCCATTAAAACCCTCTCTTTTTAAGATCCGCCGTCATCTGCACATAAAATTCCCGCACGTCAAAGCCCTTTATATCCTCGCGGTTCAAGTCGATCATATCGGCGTGCGTAATGCCGCGTTTGCCTTTGGGATAAATCGGCGTAAATTTTTCGCCCCATTCCGCGGAGGTCAACGCCACCAGCCCGTCGTTGTCGCCGTCGTATTTTTTAACTACGGGGTAGGACACATTCAGCGGGAATTTTCCGCTTCGTGAGTTCAAAGCCTTGCTTCCGTAGGATTGATACATAACGTCGGGAGAATTTAAGACCTCCTTGTTAAATTCCTCGCAGTAGCTGTTTGTAAGGCACTTTACCGCCTCCATAAAATTCGGAGAATTATCCCCCAGCATGTAAAACGCCTTGTTGTAGGTCTGCTCAATCATTTTTTTAAACTTCTCGGGCGCGGTTTTCAGCAGATATTCCGCAAAAATACAGCCCCTGTGCGGCGTATTTATCGTCGTAAGCGTCGCGACGTACTTGTCGCAGCCAAGCTTCGAGATAGCGTACCGTGAGTCCAGCCCGCCCTTCGAGTGCGCGATAATATTCACCTTCCCGCAGCCTGTGGTGGTCACTATTTCCTCAATTTTTTTCGCAAGCTCCTTCGAGCTTTCCACCACCGAAAGCGCGCTCTGCTGTTCGCCGTAGTATATCACCGCGCCGTTTTTTTCAAGCTCCGCGGGAATTCTTCCCCAGTAGTTCAAAAGCCTGCTGTCGCGGAAAAACACCCCGTGCACCAGCAAAATCGGGTATTTCGTCGCGCAGATTTTCTCGTCCTTACGGCTTTCGTCAAGCTTCAGCTTTTCGGTCTCGAAATCGGTTTCGCGTTTTACGGTAATATAAATTATCATCAGCATGATAAGATTTGCAATCGGCACCATTCCGAACAGTATCCCCAGCACTCTGTATTGAATTCCGAGCTGAACGGAGGTGAAATACACGCGGATAATGCCGTTCCAGAAGATCGCGGCTTCCCCGAGAATGAGAATTACGGCATATACAATGTAAACCGTGTAGCTTTCTACGCCCGAAACGAGGTCGTAAATGCTTATTCCGACAAACGGCGCGGAGCACGCGCAGGTCACCCAGAACGTGAGGATAAGCTCCGCTCCGTCCCCGAGAACCTTCAGCCTGAAAACAGGGTATTTTTTAAATGTCGGCAGTATGTTGAATATCAGAAAATATGCGGACAGCACCGCCCCGAGCGCGAGCTTCAGCGGCAGCGGAGCGTTTTTTAATATTATCGGCATATTCAGCCCGAAAATCAGCACAGCCCAGTTTACAATGCGAAGAAATACAAACATTATAGCACCTCTTATAATAATCACTATTCTTATTATACAACCGCAGGCAGGATTTGTCAACGGTATTCGGCGAATAAAACCCCTTTGTATGACAAAAATATTACAGCAAAGCCCCGCAAATACCCTTTTTCGGCTTGCGGGGCTGCTTTAAAAAAGCGGAGGTGCTTTATGAATTTTATTGCCTGCGGCGAAAACTGCCGTCACCAGAAGGACGGATACTGCGCGCTTGACGATCTCACTCACGCCGACGCTGCCGCCTGCTCGGAGTGCAGATACTTCGAGCAGGCGTAAAGCCTTAATATGTCAGCTCGTAGCGTATTTGAAGCGCGTGGCGGTCGGTTTTTTCGATCGGCGTAGAAAGGTTGTTTATCGTCGCGAGATAGTCCGTTCTCAGCATAAGATAAAAATTCGTTCTCGTGTTGTCGTAATATTGCCTCAGCACATACGGTGCCGGCACAAGGTCGCTTGCTGTTTCCGGCGTAGGCGAGCCGTGAAGTATGGGATAATCTGCATATTCCATATAGTTTTTGTAGTAATGCGATGAAGTCCCCTCCAGACCTATAATATAGCCGTCCAGCTCGTACATAGTATAGCTTGCCGACGAGGTAAGGTATCTCTGGGATATTATCGAGCCGCTTGCAATATCAATAACAAACAGCGTTGCATAAATTCCCGAGCCCGCAAGAAACAGCTTTCCGTCCTTTACCGCGGACGTAAATCCGCCGAAGCCCACATCGTGCGTGAAATTAAAATTCGACATTCCGAGAAATGTCCCCGTTTTGGCATCCACCTTCATAAGCGAAAAGGTATAGTTATAATTGGGGGAAACATATCTGTAATTATACGAAAGCAGATAAAGGCAGCCGTCCTCGCGGCAGTAGGAGTACGAAGTCCCGGACAGAAGCATCGCCGGGACTTCAAGCTCCTTCTGCGAAACAATTTTTGCCGTCTTAAAATCGTTTACCGAGTCACCTACTCTGATGCTTCTCGGGTCGCTTATTTCGCTTTCGTAAAGCGTAAGCTTGTAGGTGTTGGGGGTATACTCCAAGGAATAAAAGCGCGTTCCCTCGCTTTGACCGTAGTAACGCCCTATAATGGACGTAAGCAGCGGCGCGGGCAAATTCTGCCCCATATTTACGGGACAGGTGGAAACGCAGCAGTCAAATTCCGTGCTTCTTAAAAAGGCGGCGTTTCCAAAGCAGTAGTTTGTAAGTCCCACGCACTTTATCACTCCGTTTGCTTTTTCGGGAGCGAAGTCCCACACCAGCCTGTAGCCGTTTTCGATAGGACCGCTCATAGAGATGTTGAACGTTCCCCTGTAGGGGTTTGTGCCGGTGTATTCCTTTCCCGCCGCACCCACGGGTATAACGTCGGGCGGGAGCATAAACTTGTTCTCGTCTTCGGGGAGCGTGTTTCCCAGAAGCACTATCCCGCCGAGAAGCTTGTTGCAGGCGGGGAAATAGATATCCGAGAAATTCGACGACCCCATTGTTATTCTTGCGATAGGCGGCGGAAAAATCACCTTTTCCAACGCCTTTGTCACAAGGTTGTGTTCCGTAATTTCCTTTACGGGCTTTTTGGTGTACTTATCCGTCAGGATAAACGTTGCTTTTCCTTCCATTTTGTCACTCCGTTTCCTGCGCGCCGTCAAACTCGGGGGACTCCGTAAATCCCGCAAGAGCCGATTCCTCGCGCAAATAGTCATATTTCGGAAATTCCTCGGTAATGATAAGCCTGTCGTTTACATTGCCGCTGTTCCCTCCGCCCAAACCCTTTCCGACAAGCGTTGCGATAAGCTGATTTTTGGGTATAACCGCTGTTCCCTGCGGCGTGCTTATTTGAACCTCTATTTTGTTCGCGCCCTTCGGCAGGTTGTCCGCAAGGTAGTAATAGTGCAGCAGCTCGCTCTGTTTTGCCGCAATATGCAAAGCCGTGCGGGATATTTTTTCGCCGTTCACGAAAAGATCGATGTTAAACGTCATACCCGACGCGGAGTCCGCGGTAAAATTGAGGTCTATCTGCGCAAAGGTGTTCCGCGCCTTCGCAAGGAATTCAAAGCTTGCCGCCGTCACGGGCGAGGCACCGAGCGTCAGCGCGTTGTCGTTCGTCTGCTTTATGCAAACATTCCCAAGCTGCGCCCGGATTTCGTCAAGCGCGGCGTCCAGATCCTCCTTGTGAACCGTCGCGTCGGTATAGCTGCGGTTTCGGGAGTAAATCTTCGCGGTAAGCGCGCCGTCGTAGTGATAGTCGATCTCGCTTAAAATTATCGCGTACATATCAACGCCCTGTTCGACAAAATCCGCGCGTTCTCCCGATTCAAGAAACGGCAGCCCCTGCATGGTAATTTCCGCTCCGTAGAAGGTAACCGACCTTGTCATAGCAAGCAGGTTGTCAAGCGTTCTTTGGGTCATAAACGGGTTGTAAAACTCAATTGTAGAGGTAAGCGCGCCGTTCCCCGAGACCAGTATCTCGTTTCCCGTATCGCAGGACAGGCAGGTTATTGACGAGTGATCCAGATTTCTGCTGTAATCCATAAAATTTTCGGTATCCAGCGCATAGCTTATGCGGTGCGTCGGCACTCTCAGCACCAGCTTTTCGTTCCGGTCGAGCTTTGCACAGCTGCGGTTCATAGACGCGATATATCCTATCATATCCTTCAGGGTGTGTCCCAGAGGGATCTCCTGTACTTTAAAATCGTATCCGAAGTCCTCGCACACAAGCCCCGCCGTCTCGCACACGTCCCGAAGTATCGCGTCGGTCGTGGTGGGAGCCTGTATCGAGGGAACATATTCCGCGTCAAGGCTGTACAGCTTGTCATAGCAGGTGATAGACGCCTTTTTTCCGCGGACATATCTTCTTGCCACGTAGAACACTCCAAGTGGGCACCATTCCGAGTTGTCGAAGCTTATATACGGCTTTACCGTGTCGCCAACCTGAAGCTCCCCGTTGTAGATTACCGAAAAGGTGAATTTGTTCGGACAGACCGTGCCGAAGGTCACCCATTCGGGGTGGCAGATATCGTCGAAATCGAATTCGAGAATTCTGTCGTCCAGAAAGGTTGTGTTTCCCGCAATGATTTTGCAGTAAACATACCGCCCGCTTTGAATGGCAAGCCTTTTAAAATCGTTTGATACATCTACCACGTTATCACCTCTGTTTCATGGTAAGCTTCACGCCGCCGTATAATCTCTCTCCGTTTATCACGGTAACGACAGGCGCGGGCTCGTCGGAAATGAAAAAATCCTCTGTAATTTTTCCCTCGGGAGCGTCAAACGTCACGGAAACAAAAATCTTCTCGGAGGACTTTCTCAGAGCTGCGATTTCTTCTTCGCTAAGCAGCCCGAACGTCGCCTCCAGCAGGTATTTCCTGTTTACCATATCGATAAGCATATCGCCCTGTGTGTTGTATTGAATGCTGGTCTGACGGATTTCCCTTTTGGCGTTAAGCTCCGTTACGCTGTATTCCGACCCGTCGATAGTAATAGTCATGATTTATCCCTCCGTTCAGGTTTTTTCACGTATTTCGAGCATATCCTGCGGTGAACCCTTCGGACCTCCTCCGCAGTTTTTTTCGCAAATCGTATAATCTCCTCAAGCTGCTGCGGGTCAAGCTTTTCCTGCTTCTTTTTCATTATTCCGCCTCCCCGATTTTTCTGGCCTTGAATTTTTTGTGATGAGGAACGTCGGTTTTGCAAACCTTTGTTTCCACAATCTCAAAAACCTCTCCGTCGTATTCAACCTTTGCCCCTGCGGGGAATTCCGCTTCGGGGTAAGAGTTTTTGCAGTCGTACCATACGGTAATAACCGTGTTTTCGCGCTGGGAGGACGATGAATAGTCGGTAATCGCGGATTGCCTTTCCACGCGGACGTTGTAAATTCTCTCCCGTGAAGAACCGTAACCCGTCGGCGTGACAAGTACAATATTGTCCCCCAAAAGCTCGTCGGGAATGGGTTTTACGTTTATCATACCTTCACCTCCGTGCCTGTATAAAGGCAGCCTGCCGCGCGCAAAAGCCTTATAATCGTCCTTCCCGTGTCAAGCCGCGTTACAGCCTCCTCGCTCGAACTTTGCGAGCTTTTTGACGACTCCGAGGACGACGTTCCCGAGGAATAGGAAAAATCCCCGATAGAAACGCGCTCGTCGCTCTTTTTCGAGCTTTCGCTCGACGAGGACTCCGATTGCGATTTTGCGAGAGCAATTTCTTCCTTCAAAATATCGTTCGTCTGAAAAGCCGCCGCCTGCTTTACATAATCCGCGGCAGCCGTCCCCGAAAGAGCCGTTTTGCCCGCTGCGCCGTTTGTAAGCCCGTTTAAGACGTATTCCGCTCGCAGAATGCATTTTTCAAGCAGACTCTCGTATTTCGCCTCAACCTCAAACCCCATTTCGTAAAATTCTTCCTTTGTGATAATCATAGAGAAAACCTCCTTTTAAAATATCGGGCGGTATTGTCGGTACCGCCCGATAGCGTCAGTTTAAGCAGTCAGAGCCATCAAAGCGTCTCGGTGCAGACCGCAATGACCGCTTTTTTGTTGTCGGGGATAAACAGGTCGTGATACTTGCGGTAGTCGATATCCCATGCGTCCGCAAACTGGTTCTGCTCGGGAGTGATTATCTTCACGTTGTCGGTCTTGGACACCGCGATAGGCGCGCTCTTCGGGCAGATAATCCAGTTTATCTGCTTTGCGTCGGATTTTGCAGAAAATCCGTCTGTCGCGCTGAAATCGTACCCTGTCTTCATTCTCGCCGACGGTACGGGAATAATTGCCGCGCCCGCAATGCTCTTGACGGAAAGCTCAAGGTCGCCCTGAACGAAGTTAGAGCAGTCAATCGAATGAGTAACCTCCTCCGAAAGCATCAGCTTGTCGTAAACCGAACGCGCCATAGCAACGACAAGCTCGCACTCATCGCCCGCCGCCTCGCGTACCTTGCCGATTTCCTCAATCAGCGTGGAAAGAATGGTTGCCTTTTCGGGAGTATATTCGGTCTTGATTTCCGCTGCTGCCGCAAGGGTGGAGTATCTGTACGCGTCAATCTCGGGGATAACCTTTGTGCGCTGAAATTCAGCCGCGACATTTGCCGCCGCCATACCGAAATTGCTTTCGTCAACGTCAAGCGCGTCAATTCTGAAGCGTCTTCCTCTGTCCTGCGTAAGCGTCATAGTCTCGTAGGAGTAAGTAACCGCGCCGCCCGTGTAGCCCGTATCGCGGTCATAGTCCGCAAGCCCCTTGAGAACCATTTTCGGGAGCTTAATCTCCCCGCCGCCGTTGTAGATAACCTGCGAGGCGTTGTCCTCCATCCAGCCCGAGGTGGAGCATTCCGTCACCTGCTTGTCAAGCTCCTTCTGAAATACCTTTGCATATTCGATTGTGTTTGCCATAATAAAAAACTTCCTTTCTTAAAAATGAATTCCGTGCGGAGTTATTCCTCTGCCGCCGCGCTGCTTAAAAAAGGCATAACAGCCTGCCGTTTGCGCCGCAGAAGCACCTTTCCGCTATGTTTTTTCCCGCCCTGCCCTGCCCGTTAATTATTTGTTGCCCTTCCGATAACTTTTCGTGAGCAGCTATCCTCCGCAGACACCTTCCACCCCATGAAAATACTCCATGTTGTGAGCCTGCGGATTTTTCCCGCCGCGAACAGCCGCCCCGCAAGTTTGTCAGCCCCGTC
>CANRIQ010000072.1 GCA_947630655.1 uncultured Clostridia bacterium
GCTCGGCGGCAATGCAGTCGGGTAGCGACGCCGCGCGAGCCGTTGCCCAGCTTGTGCTTACAAACAGCGATTTTTCCTCCATGCCGAAAGCGGTTGCCGAGGGGCGGCGTTGTATAAACAACATTCGGCGGTCGGCGGCGTTGTTTCTTACAAAAACCGTATTTTCGGCGGCAATGGCGGTTGTGTTCCTGTTTTTGCCGATGAATTACCCGCTTATTCCCATCCAGATAACTCTTATCGGCGCGCTTGCTATCGGAATTCCGTCGTTTTTGCTGACGCTTGAGCCGAATTTTGAGCGCGTTGAGGGCGATTTCCTGAAAAACGTGCTTAAAAGATCCGCTCCCGCGGGAATTTCAGCCGCTTTGGGAGTAATCGCGGTGTCGGTGCTGAAAACTTTGGCGGGCTTTGAAAACCTCTCCGCAGTGACGGTTGCCGCGGTTGCCTGCTTTGGCGCGCTTTTTGAGGTCTGTCAGCCGATAACAGTCCGCAGAGGGGTAATGCTTGCCGTGCTTTATGCGGCGTTTGCGGGGGCGGCGATACTGTTTCCCGTGTTTTTCGGGATAACTGCCGCTTCGGCGGGAGAATGGGCAATTACGGCGGCGATTGCGGCGGGCGTGGTGGTTTTTCAGCGCGTGTTTTACGGTTTTTCGCACAATTCGGAAAATCGTTCCCGAACATCTTAAAATTCCTCTTGAAAAATCGCGGGAAATGTGGTATCATAAAAATATATGAGTTTTTGTAAAATAATGGTGATGTAATGGGATTTTGTTTGAATGCCGGAGAATGGAACAGCGTTTTTGCCGTACCGACAAGCGTTGTGGACAAATATATAAAGCTTGCCGGGGAAAAGCCGCTGAAGCTTCTG
Source organism: uncultured Clostridia bacterium (assembly GCA_947630655.1). Taxonomy (GTDB): domain Bacteria; phylum Bacillota; class Clostridia; order Oscillospirales; family Ruminococcaceae; genus CAG-115. Next base: position 866 of record CANRIQ010000072.1, read on the forward strand.
CTGTACCTTTTAAGGCACGGCGGAGAGACGTTTTCCGAGGACAAGCTGAAATCGGAGCTGGGATTCGCCGACGCGGGAGAACTCGAAGACGCGGCGAAATTCTGGATTCAACGCGGGATTATCGACTGCCGCGATGATAACGAGAGCGTTCTGACGGCTCGGCGCGAGGAGCAGACCGCTGCCCCGAAAGCTCCCGAACAGCTTACTCTTGACGGCTCCGCGCCCTCCCCCGCTAAACCTGCTTCTGCGCCCGCAAAGGCTAAAGCGCGTTCGCCGTTTGCGGTATCCTCGGGCGAGATTGCAAGGCGCATAAAAGAGGACGGCGATATCCGCAGCTTGTTTAACGAGGTGGAAAGCATCTACGGCAGACCGCTTCGCCAAAGCGAAAATGTGATGGTAATCTCGCTGGTGGATTATTACGGGCTGCCTGCGGCGGTGGCGTTGCTGCTTATAAGCTGCTGCAACAGGCTCGGCAAGACAAATTCGGGTTACATATACGCGGCGGCGCAGGACTGGAGCGACAACGGGATAAATTCGGTGGAGCTTGCCGACGCTAAAATTCGTTCTATTGAAAAAATCAATTCCACGGAACAGAAAATCCGCAAGGAATTTGACATTCAAAACTCGTTTACTCAAAAGCAGAGAGAGCTTATCAAGGTCTGGACGGAGCAGTGGAATTTCAGCGAGGAAATGATAATTCTCGCCTGCGGGAAAACCATTGACCAGCTCGGCAAGTGGAATGTAAATTACACCAACAGAATACTCGAAAACTGGAAAAACGACAACATTTCCACCGTAGAGGCTGCAAACAGCGAAAAACAGTCCTCCAAAAAGGACGAAAGCTCTTCGTTTGACGTCGACGACGTTATGAACAGAATTATCCAAAAACGCTACGGCGGCTGAAAGAAGGTAATTTATGCCATTCGATAAAAGAATTTTCGAGGCGGCTCAGGAGCGGCTTGCAAAGCGCAGAAGCGAAAACAAGCGCGTTGAGGACCTGAGACGGATAGAAATTCACGGGAAAATCCCCGAATACGGCGAGCTTGAACGCCGCCTTGCGGATACTATGTCCGAGATATTCTCGGCTATTGCGAATAAAAAGGCGAATTCCGAGGAAATCGTCAGCAAGGCAATGAGCGATAATATGGAAATTCAGAAAAAAATGGGCGATTTGCTGGAGCAAAACGGTTATCCGCGGGATTATCCCGACCCGGTGTACACCTGTCAAAAATGCCGCGACAAAGGGACGGCTGACGGGAAATGGTGCGAGTGCTTCAACAGGCTGCTTAACACCGTCGCCGCAGAGGAGCTTAACGCACGTTCTCCGCTGAGGCTTTCGACGTTTGAGAGCTTTAATATCAATCATTATTCCGACAAGGAAAAGGCTTCCAAAGCAAGCCCGATGACCCAGCGCGAAGCTATGTATAACAACTATCGGGAATGTGTGAATTTTGCCGAAAATTTCAACGGCAAGGGCATGGGACTGCTTATGATCGGGGATACGGGACTTGGGAAAACGCATCTCTCGCTTGCGGCGGCAAACCGCATAATCGAACGCGGGTTCTGCGTTATTTACGACTCCGCGCCCGAAATTCTGCGGCGGATAGATAAAGAGCAGTTCGGCAGAGCCGACGGAGACACAATGCAGCTTATTTTGGACTGCGATTTGCTTATTCTCGACGACCTGGGCTCTGAGCCCCCAAAAAACGAGCGTTATATCTCCACGCTGTACGAAATTATAAACGCCCGTCAGAGCCGCCTGCTGCCGATGATTATAAATACAAATCTAAAGGGCGACGAGATAAAGGAACGCTATTCCGACAGGCTTTTTTCAAGGCTGCTTAGTATGGAGGTTTTGCTGTTCTGCGGGAACGATTACCGTCTGAACAGCTCATTATAAAAAATTCAAGGAGGATAAATCTATGGCGAAACTTAAAATCGGTATGCTTACAAGCGGCGGCGACTGCCCCGGACTTAACGCCACCATAAGAGGCGTGGCAAAGGCAACCTACGAGACCTTCGGCGAGGACAATGTGGATATTATCGGTATCCACGACGGTTATCACGGGCTTATTCACGGCGTTTACAAGGAGATGTCTCCGCACGATTTTTCGGGAATTCTCACAACGGGAGGCACTATCCTCGGCACAAAACGCACGCCGTTTAAGATGATGACCATTATCGAGGATGACAACGTCGACAAGGTTAAAGAGATGAAACAGACCTACAAGGATTTAAAGCTTGACTGTCTGTTTACGCTTGGCGGGAACGGCACTCACAAGACCGCAAATATGCTCTCGGAGGAGGGCTTGAACGTTATCGGGCTTCCGAAAACCATTGACAACGATATTTACGGCACGGATGTAACCTTCGGTTTTCACAGCGCGGTTGATATAGGAACAGAAGTTATCGACAGAATTCACACTACAGCAAACTCCCACAGCAGAATTATGGTTATTGAGATTATGGGCAACAAGGCGGGCTGGCTGACGCTGTACAGCGGGCTTGCGGGCGGCGCGGACATTATTTTGATACCCGAGATACCGTTTGACATAGACAAGGTTGCAAAGGCTTGCCAAAAACGCGCCGATTCGGGAAAGGACTTCTCCATTCTTGCAGTAGCGGAGGGTGCGTATGACGTTGAAGAGGCGAAGATGAAGAAAAAGGAACGCGCCAAAGCCCGTGCCGAGCGCGGAGAAACCACCGCGACTGCTCGTATAGCGCGTCTTATCGGCGAGAAAACAGGTCTTGAAACCAGAACAGTCGTTCCGGGGCATATTCTCCGCGGAGGTTCTCCGTCGGCTTACGACAGAATTCTTGCAACGCAGTTCGGCGCGCATGCGGCTTATCTGCTTAAGCACGAAAAATTCGGCTACACCGTCGCTATGGTTGACGGAAAGATAACCGAAAATCCCCTTGCGGACGTCGCTATGAAAACAAAATTTGTCGAGGAAAACGACCAAATGGTAAAGACTGCCAGAGACATCGGCATTTCTTTCGGCGACTAAGCTGCTGAAAAACAACACAATCGGCGGAGAATTGACAATTTCCCCGCCGATTTTACATTTTTTGACTGTTTTAAAATAATTTGAAAAAAAGTTTTAAAAAGCCCTTGACAAATGTTTTGGAAAGTGTTATAATATATTTTGTTGACGGCATTGCTTGTTATATATCGCGGGATGGAGCAGCTCGGTAGCTCGTCGGGCTCATAACCCGAAGGTCGTAGGTTCAAATCCTGCTCCCGCAACCACAAGGACAATGTCCTTGACCATTTCCCAGTGAGACGTTGCTCTTACTGGGAATGTTTTTTTTCTGTACGGCGGAAGTGTGGACATAGACTCGGTTCAAAGATTATGTGTTGACCATTTCCCAGTGAGACGTTGCTCTTACTGGGAATGTTTTTTTCTGTAGGGCGGAAGTGTGGACATAGAATCGGTTCAAAGATTATTTGTTGACCATTTCTCGGTAAGGGCGGCTTTTTTCAGCCGCCCTTTTCTGTACGGCGGTGGGGTGGCAATTTGCAGTTTACAGTTAACAGTGTATAGTGAATAGTAGAATGTGCGTTCGCCGATTCGAACGCCTTTTTGATTGTTTTTAAAAGTAAAGGTCGACAACCCTTAATCTTACAGACAATCCGAATAATCCGCGGAGCGGATACTTTCTACTGTTCACAGCGTTATCCGCCGTTAGGCGGATAATGCGTTCACTGTACACTGTAAACTGCCTAAAAATTCATATTGTTGTTTTATAAATTCTAAGTTCAAACTCCGCGCCGGTGCGGTCTGCGGTGTTTTTCACGGAAAGCGTTCCGTTATGCGCCTCGGCTGTCTTCTTCGCGAAAGCCAGACCTATCCCGTAGCCCTTGCTTGAAAAACCCGTGCCGCGGTAAAATCTCTCAAAAACGTGCGCAAGCTCGTTTTCGGGAATTCCACCGCCCGTATCCGAAATCGTTATCTGCGTGTAAATTTCGTTTTCCGACGCGGATATTTTTATAACTCCATCCCTGCTGTCGTGTTCCATACAATTTTTCAGAATATTTTCAACAGCCTCCGTCATATACTGCTTGTCCGCCGTAAGCGCGGGTTCTCCGGCATACTCGGTAAGAACAGTTATATTTTTAAGCTCAATCGAGATGAAAAGCGGCTCCAGCGCGGAGTTTACAATTTCTGCCGCAGACAGCTTTTCGGGCTTTAAAGTGACCGCTCCCGCGTCAAGCCGCGAAATGCTTAGAAGCGTTTCCAAAAGCCACTGCATTCTTGACAACAGCGTGAACATCTCCGAAATATGCTCGGCGCGTTCCTCGCGCGGCATATCGTTTCGGCGAAGCATTCCGAGAATTACAAGTATAGTCGTAAGCGGCGTTCTGAGTTGGTGAGAAATGTCCTCCAGCGACTCCTTCAGAAACTGTTTTTCGTGTTTTAAAGCGGAATTCTGCTCTCTGAGCATAATTGTCATTTTATGCAATTCCGACGACAAAACGCTTATCTCTCCTTCGTCGCATTCTTCGATAGAAACGCTTTCTGCGCCGTGGAGAATTTTGTCAATATCGTCGCAAAGCTTTGACAAATTTTTCCGTCTGTACGACAAAACCAAAAACTGTGCCGAAATAACAACGACCGCGCAGATAAGCAAAACCGCCGCCGCAGGTCTGCTTACAAACATACAAACGGCAAATCCGACAGCCGAAACCGCGCACTGGACTATTAAAAGGCATTTTGTTTCGTGGTCTAATCTGTTCATTCGTCCACCGCCTTATAGCCCATTCCGCGGATGGTTTTGAGTATCTTCGGTTCTGCGGCGTCGTCCTCGATTTTATCGCGAAGACGCTTTATATAGACGTTTAAGGTGTTGTCGCCGACAAATTCTCCCGAAAGCGTCCAAAGCTCGTCCGCAATGCGCTCGCGGGTAAGCAAAATCCCCTTGTTTGAGAAAAACAGAATAAGCAGGCGGTATTCCAGCGCGGACAAAAACACCTCTTCCCCGTTTTTGGTAACCACTCCCCGCGCGGTGTCTATCACCACATCGGCGCATTTCAGCGTTGTCTGGGAACCGCTGTGCTTTCTGAGGGCGTTTTTTATCCGCGCGACAAGCTCTCTCGGACGAAAAGGCTTTCCTATATAATCGTCTGCGCCGACCTCGAACCCCGCGACCGTGCAGGTCTCATCGGCGGAGGCGGTGAGGAAAATAACGGGCGTATCGCCAAGCGATTTTATAAGCGCGCATATCGCAAGCCCGTTTCCGTCCTCAAGAGAAATATCAAGCAGCACGCAATCGAATTTTTCGGCTTGAAACAGCTTCACGCCGTCGGTCTGACCGCGGGCGTGCGTTACTTTAAAGCCCTCTCCCGACAAAAATTCCGAAATGCTTTTAGCTAACGGATTATCGTCCTCTATTAAAAGAATACTTCGCATAAGCACCCCCGTTTTCGCGAAAGCTTTATTAACCTTATTATAGCAAATTTTCAGCGTTTTCGCAACAGTTTTTTCAATTATTACAAAATTGTAATAAAAAAGAAATGCAAATGTTATTTTTATGTGGTATTATATTGATAAAAGGAGGAATTCATATGGAACTGCTTAAAATCGAAAATCTCTGCAAAACCTACGGCAAAGGCGAAAACGAAGTAAAAGCACTTGACAACGTGTCGTTTTCCGTGCCAAAAGGTCAGATGCTTGCTGTGGTCGGAGCGTCGGGCTCGGGAAAATCCACGCTGCTTCATATTATCGGAGCGGTTGACCGTCCCACCTCGGGAAAGGTTTTTCTTGACGGGCAGGACGTTTTCAAGCAAAGCAACACAAAGCTTGCGGTATTCCGCCGCAGACAGGTGGGTCTTATCTACCAGTTTTACAACCTTATCCCCGTGCTGAACGCCGAGGAAAACATCACGCTGCCGATGATAATGGACGGCAGAAAGCCCGACCCCGCGCACGTTGAAAAAATGCTCGCGTCGCTTGACCTTACCGGCAGACGAAATCACCTTCCGTCGCAGCTTTCGGGCGGTCAGCAGCAGCGGATTTCTATCGGGCGCGCGCTGTTCAACTCCCCTGCCGTTATTCTGGCGGACGAACCCACGGGAAACCTTGACAGTAAAAACAGCGCGGAGATTGTGGAGCTGCTTAAACGCTCCAACAAGGAGCTGAACCAGACCATGATTATCATCACACACGACGAGAAAATAGCTCTTCGGTGCGACAGAATAATCACCCTGTCCGACGGCAGGATAGTAAACGATACGCAGGCGTAAGGGGGTGGCTTGATGTTCACGGGAAAACTCGCTCTTCGCTACATTAAAACGCAAAAACGCCATTCTGCCCTTACAATTTGCAGCATCGCGCTTGCTATAGCGATACTTACGGTCATATTCACGGCTTTTACCACATATATGGGTTGTATGTATGAGGTAACCTACAAAACAACGCCGTATCACTACTCGTTCAAATATAATATTGACGAGGGCGACACTCAGAAGCTTGACGCGATTGACGAATTTATCGAACAATTCAAGGAATACGGGACTGCCGAGAAAGAGGCACTTACAGTAACCGTAGACGGTGAACATGTCACAAGAGGAACGGTGTATTGCTTCTTTGAAAAATCGTTTCCGATAAATTCGGGCAAAACCGCAGTAAAAACTATACAAGAGCTTCTGGGCGAGGTCGGTCTGCGGGTAAATAATATGGGGATTTCACATCCCGACGACGTAGTAGGCAATATCGGGTCGACTTCGCTCGGGACATACCGTCCGGTTGACGACAACGACAGAGTTCAGTGGGTATTGTGGATAATTCTGCTGTATGTTGTAATCATCTTCATCATTCTGGTGCTTAGACTGCTTATCGATACGGCTTTTGAAATATCGTCGAAGGAGCGCGAACGGCAATTCGGAGTGCTTCAGTCCGTGGGTGCTACGCCTATGCAGATAGTGAGAATTATCACGTTCGAGGGGCTTATTCTGTCGGTTGCGGGACTTCCGCTCGGAATTCTCGCGGGTATAGGCATTGCGTTCGCGGTGTTTAAGATAATTGTCAACGAATGTATTATCGGGGTATTTTTCAGTGCCGAGCAGGCATCGGAGCTTATAAAGCTTCATGTAAATCCGCTTTTAACGCTTCTGGCGGCGGCAACGGGAATTTTGTGGGTATTGCTTTCGGCATACGGTGTAGGAATGAGGGTTATAAAGAAAACTCCGATACAGGCGATGAGCGCGCGGTCAAACGCTGTCAAAAAGGTGAAGAAAAAATCGCTTTTCGGGAAAATTTTCGGCTGGACGGGTACTCTTGCCGCCCGAAACAACCGCCGTCAGCCAAAACGGTTTATAGTCTCCGTGCTGTCGCTTACGGTGTCGATAACGCTTTTCGCGTCGGTTACCTTGATTGTCGACAAATTTGAAGACAGTCTGACAGGTTCGTTAGAAGAGCAGGCTCCGCTTGCAGAATTCAATTTCGGCGTGTCTTATTATTATAAGCCAACCTCGGGAAATACCGCTTACGAGGACGTTTGTAAGAGATTTGAGGAGTCGGGGCTGTTTAAAGAGCCGCTGGCGTATATAGAAAATATGGACTATATCAAAATATCCCAAAATCCCGACGAACCCTCCGTAATGTATACTATACTTTTCTTAAACAAGCCGATGTATATGAAGCTGTTTAACAACAACCCTCCCGTATCCTACGAGGAGCTTTCCGAAAACCGCTCGTATATTATGAAGGACTGCGATTATCTGAAGGCTGAAAACGGGAAAATCTCCTACACGCGTCAGGACAGACTTGCAACGCTGAATAAAGAGGACATTCTCCCCGAATACGTTGATAAATTTCAAAAGGGCGATCCCTCGCTTTACTTTGGCGACAGCTATGGGGAAAGCACGGAAGCACCCGAAGCTGCCGAAGACGACGAGGAGGATTCCGAAGACCGCATGTATTCGTATATTTACCGCGGGACAACCGAAAAAACGCTTGATATTGCGGCAACCTACACACTCGGGACAAACGACTCCTTCAGGTCGTCATACGGAAGCTTTGTTTTGGCGGCACTTGACAGGTGGGACTTTATTTCAACCGTTGATGCATATTACAACGGAGAGTATCAATACGACTACGATCACGTTATGTTCGGGGCAAATATGCTTTTGGACGCCTATGTCGACCTTATTGACCCGGTAAATTACGTCAAAGCCGAGGACTTCTTTAACAAAAACGGCGATTTGTTCACAATATATTATGATGATTTCCGCAGTTACAGAGAAACAAACGCTATGCTGTCAGCAATCCGCATAGGCACAAACGCGCTGAATATTCTGTTCGCGCTTATTGCGATAGTAAATATGGTGAATATCCTTTCCACGGGAATTCTCAACCGCCGCGGGGAAATCGCCTCTCTGATAAGCATCGGCATGACCGACAATCAAATGAACCGTATGACGGTGATAGAGTGCCTGCAATACGTGTTTATTTCGGGAATAGCGTCAATTATCCTGTGCGAGGTGCTTATGGCTCTTACACAGATGATGATCGGCAAGGACGAAATGGTGGCGGGTATGTTCGGACAATTTATCTCCTATATAGCCCCCGTACCTAAGGTGCTTATAGCACTCGTTCCCGCGTTTATAGCGGCACTTTTAGCGTCGTTTATTCCGCTTTACGGGCT
>CANRIQ010000073.1 GCA_947630655.1 uncultured Clostridia bacterium
TGGCGACCCGGATGAGACTCGAACTCACGACCTCCGCCGTGACAGGGCGGCGTTCTAACCAACTGAACTACCGGGCCAAATTAGGCGCGCCGAAACGCGCCAACATTATGGTGGAAGTTATAGGGCTCGAACCTATGACCCTCTGCTTGTAGGGCAGATGCTCTCCCAGCTGAGCTAAACTTCCGATTACCGCCCGTTTTGCGGGCGACTATTATATTATACAGTTTTTCGTGCCAAATGTCAAGGGTTTTTTGAAAAAAATTTTTAAAATTCAATCTTTCAGCAATTTAACCATTTCATCGGCTGAAAATTTGTACTTTTTGTTGCAAAAATGACAACAAACCTCCGTCTCGTCCTGCTCTTCGGCAAGCCGCGCAAGCTCCTTTTTGCCAAGAGATGCCAGCACCCCAAGCGTTCTCTCGCGGGAGCAGTCGCAATAATACCGCGCGTCCCAGCTATCGAGGATTTCCGCGCCAAGCCCCGAAAGAGCCGTAAGAGCAATTCGCTCGGGATCGGCTCCGTGCTCGGAAATTTGCGTTACCTCGTCCATTCTGGCAATATTTTCCTCAAGCACCTTTATCGACTTATCGGAAACCGGCGGCACAACCTGCACCATATAGCCGTACGCGCCGCAAATCTCGCCGTTTTCGCCGAACGAAGCCCCCAGACCGCACACCGTGGGAATTTGCTCCGAGAACGAATAATACGCCGTGATGTCCTGCGCTATGCCGCCCGACGCCAGCGGGATCTGCCCGACATACGGCTCCTTCAAGCCCATGTCTTTGATTACCGTAAGCGTGCCGTCGCGTCCGACCAGCCCCTCCACGTCAAGAGAGCCGTCCTCCTTCGGCGGAACCGTCGCCTTCGGGTTTCCTGCGCAGCACTTGACGTTTCCGCGGTAGTCCGCCACCGCAGTAAGCGTGCCGCACGCGCCGCCGCCGTTCGCCCTCAGCGTCAGCCTGTCGCCCTCGTACTTCAGCATAGCCCCCATCATGCTCGCCGCGGCAGCCATTCTCCCTAAAGCCGCCGTCACCACCTGCGACGATTCGTGCAGCCGCGCGATTTCCCGCAGCATATCCGCCGAATCCACCGCCGTGCAGAGAACCCCTCCGTCGTTCGAGAGTGCTCTTACAATTTTTCCCATTTTCTCACCGGCTTTCTGTTTACAATTTGTAATATTTTGAGGGAAAATGTCGTTTTGGCGAAAATTTGCTCTTCAAAAAACGTGTAAAAAAGCACAAAAAACACCGTTTTTTGCAGTTTTTGTACCAAAAATGCACCAAAATTGACTGCATAAAACTGCACGCAATTTCAACGAACTGTAATATTTTGAGCAAATATTACAAAATCAGTGTTTTTTCGCCACAAAGACCAGCTTCTCGGAGTCCTTTTTCGGCTTGTCAAACGTCAGGTAATCATACACCTCGACCACCTCAAGACCCGCTGCCTTAAGGAAGCGGCAAAACTCCTCCTGCGGCATGGTAAGCTCGCGGACGCGGTCGCTTTTTCGGAGGTATGGACCGTTCTTCATCTTAAAAAAGAGGTCAAGCTCCATCTCGACAGCGTCGTTTTGCTGCACATAGGTGTTCTGCCAAACGCAATAAATGTTTTCCAGATCGTACACAAACGTGTTGTTTCCGAGAATTTTCCGGTGCTTGTAGGGTGTGTTTACATCGAAAACAAACAACCCGCCCTTTTGTAAATTCTTCCGCACGCTTATGAAGCACGCCAGCATATCCGCGGGCGCGTCAAGGTGATTTATGCTGTCAAGCGTGGAGATGATAATGTCCGCCTTCGACAAGAGCTCGGCTTTTTCCATTTTCTGGTTAATCCACCTTACCTTGTCGGACTTTGACGCGGCAATCGTCAGCATTTCATCAGAGCTGTCCAGCCCAATGACATTATAACCCATTTTGGCAAGCCTTATCGTAAGGTTGCCTGTGCCGCAGCCCATATCCAACAGCTTTTTCCCTTTGGAATACTTGCGGATTATCTGATCGTAATACTTTGCAATCTCGTCATACGGCACATTGAACGTCAGCGCGTCATAAGCCCGTGAAATCACGCCGTACCGCTTCATTTATCCTCCTTCAGGCGCGAAAAAACGATTTTATATCCGCCCGCCGCCTGATAATTCAGCGTTTTATTCACGCGGGAAATAGTAGCGGTGGACGCGCCCGTTTCCTCAACGATTTTGTTGTAAACGCTGCCCTCGGAAAGCATATTTGCGACATGAAGCCGCTGTGCAATTGCGGAAAGCTCCTGCGGAGTGCAGAGATCCTCAAAAAACGCCGCGCATTCCTGCTCGTCCTTGAGCGTCAGCACCGCCTTATAAAGCAGCTTCATATCCTCTTCGGATTTTTTCATAAAGCACCCTCCTCTGACTTTATAGATATATTTTAATTTTAGCATAATAAAGTAAAAAAGTCAAGAGCAAAATAATATTTTCCCGAATTTTTAAGAAAAAAACAGCCGTCCGTGCCGGGCGGCTGATAAAAAATGAATTTTAATACCTTAAATTACCTTATTATTTTGTTACTATTAGGCTGTTGAGAAAGCCCCAAATGCGAGGAAGAGGCTTGTCAACTAGCCTTTGTGGCTGTTGGCAAGCCTATGACGAAGCAGATGGGGTTTTATCGACAGCCTTTAATATATTTATCCATTGCAGCAGCCGCTGTTTTGCCTGCGCCCATAGCCAGTATTACCGTAGCCGCGCCCGTTACCGCGTCGCCGCCCGCAAAAACGCCCTCGCGGGAGGTTTTGCCATTCTCGTCCGCGATAAAACAGCCGTGCTTGTTGGTGTCAAGACCCTTTGTGGTGTTGCGGATAAGCGGGTTCGGAGAAGTGCCGATTGACATTACAACGCAATCCACGTCCAGCACAAACTCGCTGCCCTCCTTCGGAACAGGACGGCGTCTGCCGCTCTGGTCGGGCTCGCCGAGCTCCATTTCAATGCACTTCATGCCCGTAACGAATTTGTGCTCGTTTCCGAGTATCTCCACGGGGTTGTTAAGCGTTTTGAAGATAATGCCCTCCTCCTTCGCGTGTTCAACCTCTTCTTTACGCGCAGGCATTTCCTCCTCGCTTCTTCTGTAAACTATGTAAACATTCTCAGCACCAAGGCGTTTCGCGCATCTTGCCGCGTCCATAGCGACGTTTCCGCCGCCGACAACCGCAACGCTGGAATTCTTTTTAATAGGAGTATCGGAGTCGGGTTTGTACGCTTTCATAAGGTTCACGCGGGTGAGGAATTCGTTCGCGGAATAAACGCCCTTGAGGTTCTCTCCCGGGATATTCATAAAATTCGGAAGCCCCGCACCGGAACCGATGAAAATTGCCTCGAAACCGTCCTCAAAAAGCTCGTCAACCTCGATTGTCTTGCCTACGACAACATTTGTTTCGATTTTGACCCCGAGAGCCTTCAGGTTGTCAACCTCATGCTGAACAATAGACTTCGGCAGACGAAATTCGGGAATTCCGTACACAAGAACCCCTCCCGCAAGGTGAAGAGCCTCGAAAACCGTAACGTCATAGCCCATTTTCGCGAGGTCTCCCGCGCAGGTTAAGCCGCTCGGACCCGCGCCGATTACCGCGCACCTGTGACCGTTCTTTTCGGGAGCCTTCGGAGCGTCCTTGCAGTTTTTGTTGTGCCAATCTGCCACAAAGCGTTCAAGTCTGCCTATACCGACAGGCTCGCCTTTAAGCCCGCGCACGCATTTACTCTCGCACTGGGTCTCCTGCGGGCAGACGCGTCCGCAAACCGCGGGCAGAGAACTACTCTTGGCAATTATCTGATACGCGCCCTCGAAATCCTTCTCCTTTATCTTCGCAATAAACGAGGGAATATCGATAGCCACGGGACAGCCGCCCACGCAGGGCTTGTTTTTACAGTTAAGGCAGCGGTTTGCCTCGTCTACAGCCTGTTCTTCGGTGTAACCGAGAGCGACCTCGGTGAAATTCTTGTTGCGGACGTTTGCGTCCTGAACGGGCATTTCATTTTTCTTCAAACTCATATTCGGCATAATTTTTACCCTCGCTTCCCTTATGCGTTTTTAAACAGATTGCAGGTCTCTTCGCGGCGTTTTGCTTCAAATTCCTTGTACATCGTGCCGCGCTCCATTGCCTCGTCAAAATCGACAAGATGACCGTCAAAATCCGGACCGTCCACGCACGCAAACTTCGTTTCCCCGCCGACCGTAAGACGGCAGCCGCCGCACATTCCCGTGCCGTCTATCATAATCGGGTTCATGGAAACAACGGTTTTTATGCCGTATTCTTTGGTAAGCCTGCACACAAATTTCATCATAATCAGCGGTCCTATGGCGATTACCTCGTCGTACTTGTTGCCCGCCTCGATAAGCTCCTTTAAAGCGTCGGTGACAAGTCCCTTTGTGCCGTAGGAGCCGTCGTCGGTCATTATCTTCATTATGGAAGAATTTGCCTTAAACTCGTCCTCAAGAATAACAAGGTCCTTGTTGCGGAAGCCGACGACCGCATGCACCTCGCAGCCGAGGTTGTGAAGCTTTTTCGCAATCGGATACGCGATCGCGCAGCCCACGCCGCCGCCCACGACAGCAACCTTCTTAAGCCCCTCGGTGTGCGACGCCACGCCCAGAGGACCTACAAAATCGTGTATGTAGTCGCCCTCGTTCAGGTGGTTGAGCTTTTCGGTGGTAGCTCCCACTATCTGGAATATAATGGTAACAGTTCCCTTTTCGCGGTCGAAATCCGCCACGGTAAGCGGAATTCTCTCGCCGTTTTCGTCGACGCGCAGAATAATAAACTGCCCCGGCTCGGCTTTTTTGGCGATAAGCGGAGCGTCGACCTCCATAAGCGTGACTGTGGGATTAAGCGTCTGTTTTTTAACAATTTTATACATAAAGAACCTCCTGAAATACGCAATAAATCACCATACCTAAAAATTATAGCATATTCAACAAATTTTTTCAAGGGCTTTTTGCTGTAAATTCAAGCCGAAAATAGAATAAATTTTCAAGAAAAATTCACAAAAAAGCCCTTGACAAATTATTTATATTGCATTATAATGTTTTATATCCAACAAAATATATTGAAGAGAGGGAGGAAAATGCAAAACCGGGGGATAGGGCTTCGGCTTCGTATGCTGAACAACGCGGTAAGGCGGTATATAGACAGAAACTCCGAGGGCAAAAAGCTGCTTGACAACATAAGCTGCTCGGCGGGGTGGATTGTGGGACACGTCTGCGCTATGGAGGATATGGGACGCGAGCTTTATCAGCGCGATTTTGAAAGCGAATTTAAAATAACGCGTTCCACCGCGTCAAAGGTGCTGGGGCTTTTAGAGAAAAAGGGGCTTATCGAGCGCGAGGCGGTGTCGCACGACGCAAGGCTGAAGAAAATAGTTCCGACGGAAAAATCACGCGAAATCGGGCGCATTATCCGAAAAGACAACGAACAGCTTGAGGCGCAGCTCAAAAAAGGGTTCTCGGAGGAGGAGCTTTCGCAGCTTTACGGGTATTTCGAGCGTCTTATGAAAAATCTGGGAGAGGTAAAAGAGGTTAAAGATATGAAGGAGAAGGGAGATAGCTTATGATAAAGAAGCTTGCCGCCAGCGTGAGGGACGCTGCTCCAACGGCGATTTTGACGCCTATTTTCGTGCTGCTGGAGTCGTTTATAGAGGTGTCGATCCCGAGCGTTATGGCAAATCTTATCGACGAGGGCGTGACCCCCGGCAATATGGATACCGTTGTAAAATACGGAATAATTCTCACGGTACAGACGCTTTGCGCAATGCTTTTCGGAGTGCTGGCGGGGTATACCGCGTCGCGCGCAAGCTCGCGCTTTGCGAGAAATTTAAGGCAGGATATGTATTACAATATCCAGAATTACAGCTTCTCGAATATTGACAAATTTTCGCCCGCGAGCCTTGTAACGCGTCTTACGACCGACGTTCAGCGCGTTCAGATGGCGTTTCAGATGATTACGAGAATTTCGTTCCGCGCACCGGCGATGCTGACGTTCGCGTTTATTTTCTCGTTCAGGACGAGCAAGAAGCTGTCGTTTATATTTTTGTTCGCAATACCGTTTTTGGTGATAGTGCTGGCGATTATTATCAAAATAGCGTTCCCCGTGTTCAGAAAAACCTTTGAAACATACGACGACCTTAACGAAGTGGTTGAGGAAAACGTCCGCGGAATACGCGTCGTAAAGAGCTTTGTGCGCGAGGACTATGAAATAAGCAAATTCCGCAAGGTGTCGGACAAGATTTACAGCCTGTTTACCAAAGCCGAAAAAACCGTCGCGTTCAACGCGCCCGCAATGCAGGTGTCGGTGTACGCGTGCGTTATCGCAATATCGTGGCTTGGCGCGCACGCCATTGTCGAAAGCGGAAACGTCGAGGGCATGGGGCTTACTACGGGCGGTCTTATGTCGCTGTTTACATATACAATGCAAATTCTTATGAGCCTTATGATGCTTTCGATGATTTTCGTTATGCTTACAATGTCCAAAGCAAGCGCGGACCGTGTGGCTGAGGTTCTCGACGAAAAAAGCGATATTACGGACGGCACGGAAACGGAGGTTGCGGACGGCTCGATAGAGTTTAAAAACGTGTCCTTCAAGTATTTCAAAACTGCCGAAAAAAGCGCGCTGGATCACATAAACCTGAAAATCCGCTCGGGAGAGACAATAGGCATAATCGGCGGCACGGGTTCGTCGAAATCGACGCTTGTGCAGATGATTCCGAGGCTTTACGATACGACCGAGGGAGAGGTTCTCGTGGGAGGGCGGAACGTCCGCGAATACACGCTTGACGCGCTTCGCACAAACGTCGGAATGGTACTCCAGAAAAACACGCTGTTCAGCGGGACGATTTACGAAAATATCCGCTGGGGCGACGAAAACGCCTCCGACGAGGAGGTTCAGAGAGTGTGCAGACTTGCCTGCGCGGACGAATTTATTCAGGGCTTCCCCGATAAGTACAATACTTATATAGAGCAGGGCGGTTCTAACGTTTCGGGCGGACAGAAGCAGCGGCTTTGCATTGCGAGGGCGTTGCTTAAAAAGCCGAAGATACTTATCCTTGACGACTCGACTTCGGCAGTCGACACCGCGACAGACGCGGCTATTCGCAAGGCTTTTCGTGAGGATATTCCCGATACCACAAAGATAATCATAGCGCAGAGAGTGTCCTCGGTGTGCGACGCGGACAAGATAATTATTATGGACGACGGAAAAATCTCCGCTATTGGCACGCATGACGAGCTTTACCAGAACAGCGATATTTACCGCGAAATCTACGATTCTCAGACAAAGGGGGCTGAAGACGATGAGTGATAACGAAAAAATTAACAAAAATGATGAACAGCCCGTGAGAATTAACGGAAAAATGCCGCGCGGCGCGAGAGTTCCCATGAAGGTGAACACAAAGACCGTGGGGAGAGTGCTGGGCTATCTCAAGCCGTTTACGGGGCAGCTTATACTCGTGGTGATATGCATTCTGCTGTCGTCGGGAGCGTCGGTGGCGTCGTCGCTGTTTTTGAAAACGCTTATCGACAAGTACATTCTCCCGCTTGTCGGAGCGGCAAACCCCGACTACGGCGGGCTTCTCAAGGCTATTATGATGATGGCGGTGCTGTTTTTGGCGGGAGCGTTGTCCTCGCTGTTCTACAGCAGAATTATGGCGAGCGTGTCGCAGGGAGTGCTGAAAAAAATCCGCGACGAGATGTTTTCGCATATGCAGTCGCTGCCGATTAACTACTTCGATACCCACACACACGGCGACGTTATGAGCTTTTACACCAACGATATTGACGCTATGCAGCAGATGCTTTCGCAGTCTGTTCCGCAGGTTATTTCCTCGGGCGTTACGATAATCGCGGTGTTCTGCTCGATGCTGTCGCTGTCAATCTGGCTGACGCTTACGGTAGTGGGTTTTCTGGTGATAATTATGCTTATCACCGCGACAGTTGCGGGAAAATCGGGAAAATATTTCGTAAGGCAGCAGGGCTCTGTTGCGCGTATGAACGGCTATATCGAGGAAATGATAAACGGTCAGCGAGTGGTGAAGATTTTCTGCCGCGAGGACAAGGCTAAAGAGGCGTTTAACGGGAAAAATGCCGACCTTTGCGAAAATACCTGCAAAGCGAACGCCTATGCGAACATCTTAATGCCGATAAACAACTGCTTGGGGTATCTTTTGTATGTGCTGCTTGCGGTGCTTGGGGGGACGCTTGCGATAAATCACGCGCCGAATGTTGCGTGCTTTACGGTAAACGTGCTGACGCTTGGAGCGATCGCGTCGTTTTTGCAGCTTTCGAGAAGCTTTGTAGGTCCTATAGGGCAGGTTTCCCAGCAGCTTAACGCCGTTGTTATGGCAATGGCGGGCGCAGAGAGAATTTTCACGCTTATCGACGAGCAGTCGGAAACCGACGACGGTTATGTAACCCTTGTAAACGCAAAGCGCGTGAACGGGGAGCTTACCGAGACCACCGAGCGCACGGGGCTCTGGGCGTGGAAACATCCTCACACCGCGGACGGCACGGTGACGTATACCGAGCTTAAGGGGAACGTTGTTCTGGACGACGTGGATTTTGGATATGTGCCGGAGAAAATTGTTCTACACAACATAAATATTTACGCAGAGCCCGGGCAGAAGGTTGCCTTTGTCGGAGCGACGGGTGCGGGAAAAACAACCATTACGAACCTTATCAACCGATTTTACGACATTGACGACGGAAAAATCCGCTATGACGGAATAAATATCAACAAGATTAAAAAAGCGGACCTCAGGCGGTCGCTTGGAGTGGTGCTTCAGGACGTAAATCTCTTCACGGGGACGGTTATGGATAACCTGCGCTACGGAAAACCCGACGCTACGGACGAGGACTGCATAAAAGCCGCAAAACTCGCAAACGCGGACGGCTTTATACGAATGCTGCCCGACGGCTACAACACGGTTCTGACGGGCGGCGGAAGCGGTCTTTCGCAGGGACAGCGTCAACTGCTTTCGATAGCGCGCGCGGCAGTCGCCGACCCGCCCGTTATGATACTCGACGAGGCGACCTCCTCTATCGATACGCGAACCGAGGCTATCGTACAAGCGGGCATGGACGCGCTTATGCAGGGGCGCACGGTGTTTGTTATCGCGCACAGGCTCTCTACTGTCAAGAATTCCGACGTTATAATGGTGCTTGACCACGGAAAAATTATCGAGCGCGGCAGCCATGAAAAGCTGATAGCCGAGAAGGGGCAATATTACAGATTGTATACGGGTGCTTTCGAGTTAGAATAATAAATGCTGTCGAGATAAAACCCCATCTGCTTCGTAGCGTTATCCGCCCGTAGGCGGATAACGCGGCGGCTTACTGCGGCAAC
>CANRIQ010000074.1 GCA_947630655.1 uncultured Clostridia bacterium
CCACGGCGTCATAACCATTCTCGGAGCTTCGTTTTCTATGTAGCCTATCGCGCTCGGCACGATATACCCCACGCAGTCTATAAGCCTAACGTTCATCTTAACGCCGTCGGGAAGTTCTATTCCCACGGCTTCTTCGGGGACAAATTTCGGCTCGGTTGTCATGATAGTTTTACCCGCGGAGGATTGCGGCAATTCGTCGTTTGCGCGTTCGCGGCGGTATTCGTCGGGAATGTTAGGGATTACCAGATTGCTCATAAAACGGCTTATAAAGGTGGATTTTCCCGAACGCACGGGACCCACCACGCCAAGGTAGATATTTCCGCCCGTGCGTTTGGCAATATCGGAATAAATCGAGTTGTTCATTATAAATCTTCACACTCCTTCAAACTGTGGGAATAATAATCATACCCGAAAGCGGCGCGTTGCTGTCCTCAATCTCGTTTTCCTCCATGATAGCCTTAACGGTGGTGTTGCATTGCTTTGCAATACTCCAGCAGTCGGAGGAATTATTGGTAAAGCATATTCTCAGCGCGAATTCGTCGGATTTGTCTTTCGGTTTGTCCTCGTCGACAGCAACCGAGCTTACCGCCTCCACGGGGTCAATGCTCCGCAAAACCGCGTCAAAACCGATAGTCGCGGCAACGTCCAGCGTTCCGTCGGGCTTTATCGAAAATCCCGTATCCACGACGTTCGCGGTAAAGTCGACGGTGTTGTCGTCGGAAACGTTTGCCGAGGGCACAATCTGCTCCACAGCCTCCTGTTTTTCGAGCATAAACGGGACTCCGTCCTCGTTTTTCCCGAACGCTCTGCACGCAAGCTGCCCCGAAAGCACAAGTTCCCCGTCGGCATTCGGACGGCAGACGGGATTTTTAAGCTCGCTTGACACGTCCCACACCGAGCGAATTTCGCCTTTATCCGACGAAAGCGTCGTATGCACGGTAAGGTTCTGGGAAACGCTTCTCGGTTTTGCGGCGATTTTCAGCGGATTTACGGTAAATTCCGTTTCGTACTCGGTGGAGTACACGTCCACGGGAATTTTCGCCTGTTCCTCCTTCATCGCTCTCACTCTGCACATAACCAGCAGCTCGCAGGAAATAATCCCGCTGTCGGCTTTGGGGTTAAGCTCGGCGTTCAGCACGGAAATCTCCGAAAATGTCTTATGACTGTCCGTAATGCCGTCGATGTCGAGTATCGCGCTTATCGGGATATCCGCGGTCATTTTTTCGGTCTGCGAGCAGCCGTTGTTGTCGGCGTTTGCGACCCCGTAAAGGGCGTTAATCGTCACCGCTCCCTTAATCACCGCCTTGTCCGCAATTACCCGAACGTCGGTTATCTTCGGAGAGGTGTCGTATTGCAGGATAAACGCCACGCCCGAAGCACCCGTTTCGATTTCCTCGCGGACAACGCTCTGTTTTTCGGCAAAAAGCGTTTTCCCGCAGCAGGGGACTTCCTTTATTCTCACCTGAAGCCCCTCGGGGATAGCCGGCAGCTCGTATTCCGTGCAGGTCTGAGCTTTAATCCGGCAGGACACCGCTCCGCGCACGTCAATCCGTCTGGGGCTGGCTGCACGGCAGCTACAGTAATCCGAGCGCATTGAAAGCGTCACAAGCGGTGCTTTCAGAACCGTTCCTTTTCGGCTTAAGTCGACGGTTTTCGAGTAGGTATACCTCTGGTCGATACAGTACACATCGTTGCTGTTTTCGGCAAGATACAGCACCTTTATGTACACCACGCCGTCAAGCTCCAGTCTCCCGTCGCCCGAAACGTTGTAGGAAGCGGTTTTGGGGTTAAGCGTACACGACAAAATCTTAAAGATGTCGGGGCAGTAGTCGGGCAGGACGTAGTCAAGCTCCACGCCCTGTTCTGCCTGCCCGTCGAATACCGTTTCGTCGATATGCACGGCACTTTTAGCAGTTTCTTCCATAATGTTCCTCCTTATGGTCACAAGATATGTTTTCAGTCGTATTGTATGCTTGTTTTTCGGCAAGTATGATAGTTTGGACATTTTTTAGAAAATTATTGAAATTTGTTTTTGGTTGTGGTATAATATATAATGTATCGTTGTGAATTTGTCCTTGAAGTTCGGAATAATTGACGCTTCTTAAGCTTATACTATTTACAAGTACAAGTTTAAGGAGAAAAATATGAGCCGCGAAAACGAACAAAATGAGCAAAACGGACAAAACGCGCCCTTTTCCGAGGAGCAAAATCAGCAGATAATAGATATGGGGCTTGTCGCCTCGGCGAATGCTCCGCATAATATAAGGTGCTTGTCGATAATCGGACAGATAGAGGGGCATTACACGCTTCCGCCGCAGAACAAAACGACAAAATACGAGCATATAATCCCCGCGCTGGTGTCGATTGAAGAGGACAGCACGGTGGAGGGGCTTATAATTGTGCTTAACACGGTCGGCGGCGACGTCGAGGCGGGTCTTGCGATAGCGGAGCTTATCGCGGGCATGTCGAAGCCCACGGTGTCGATTGTGCTGGGCGGGGGACATTCCATCGGCGTGCCTCTTGCGGTGTCGGCAAGGGAAAGTTTTATCGTCCCGTCGGCGACCATGACTATCCACCCCGTCAGAATGAACGGTATGATGCTGGGCGTGCCGCAGACGATGAATTATTTCGAGAAAATGCAGGACAGAATTACCGATTTCGTCTCGCGCAACAGCAAAATGAAGCCCGACCGCTTTAAAGAGCTTATGATGAAGCGTGACGAGCTTGTTCTGGACATCGGTTCGGTGCTGGACGGAAAGACCGCGGTTAAGGAGGGCTTAATCGATCATCTCGGTTCTCTTTCGGACGCAATATCAAGGCTTTACAAGCTTGTCGAGCGGAAAGCTCCCTCTTCCAAAAATTCCAAATCTCAAAAACCACAGAAATCGTCAAAATCCGCGGAGGTTGCCGTTGTAAAAGCCAAACGCGGCAGACCGCGAAAATCCGACAGGGGGGAAGTTTTGTGAGCGATAAGGGCGATAAAGATAATGTAAAGCGTTTCGATTGCGTAACCGACGAGGACGAGCGCATACGAAAGCTTATTTCGGGCGATCCGAATAAATTCTTAAGAACAAACGGCGGATAATGACCCCGCCGTGTACATAAATAAATACACAAATAAAAGGGGAACATTATGGATTACATAAGCGTAATAATTCAGGCGATAATTCAGGGTCTGACGGAGTTTTTGCCCGTGTCGAGCTCGGGGCATCTGTCGGTGGTGCAGCATCTTACGGGCTACACTGGCGAGACGGCTCTCGTGCTGTCGATTGTGCTGCATTTAGGCACTCTCGCGGCGGTTTTCGCGGCGTTTTGGAAAACGATCTGGGGCATGATAAAGGAATTTTTCCTGTCAATCCGCGATATTTTCACGGGAAAATTCTCGTGGCGGGACATGAGCTCCGAGCGCAGAATGATGATAATGGTGATAATCGCGACGCTGATTTTGGTGCCGGTTTATCTTGTAAAGGACTTTTTCACGTCTCGGCAGGGCGACGGGGATATAGTTTTCGAGGGTCTGGCGTTTTTGTTCACGGCACTGCTGTTGTTCCTGTCGGATAAATGTAAAGGCACGCGGACGGGCGAGCAGATGAAGTTCTCCGACGCGGTGACGGTCGGACTTTTCCAGTGCGTCGCGCTGTTTCCGGGAGTTTCCCGTTCGGGTTCGACAACCGCCGCGGGACTGTTCTGCGGGCTTGAAAAAAACACCGCCGTAACCTTCGCGTTTATCCTCGGCATTCCCGCAATCCTCGGCGGCAGCGTTTTAGAGCTCGGCGACGCGGTTCAGTCGGATATGGAGCTGGATTTTGTAGCTCTGGCTCTCGGGTTTGTAATTTCTGCGGCAGTGGGATTTCTGGCGATAAAGCTTGTAAAATGGCTGCTCGAAAAGGACCGCTTCAAAATCTTCGGTGCGTACACGCTTATAATCGGTATTGCGTGCGTTGCGGGAGGTCTTTGGGAACATCTCTCGGGCGGTTCATTGGCAAGCCTTTTCGGCAACTGATTACATAAAAAAGGAAGAATAAAATGGCGGAAAATAAAAAGAATTCCCGGGGGACGCGCTCGGGATACACGGGGAAAACAACCTCTAAACCGCGCTCAAAAAAGGCGCAGGAACTTGAGGCACAGCGGCTTCGCGAGGAGGCGTTGAGAAAGAGCCTTCAAAGGCGCAGAATAGCGTCTGTTATCATGTTCGCACTGGGGATTTTCCTTACGCTTCTGGCGATAATTCCCGGAAGCGAGGGCTGGCGCGCGCTGTATAACGTAATGCACGGTCTGTTCGGGTTTTCGGCGTATCTTACGGGTCCCGCGCTGATTTACATTGCGATTATCACCTCCGCAAAAGAGCCGAAAACCGCGATTGCGTGGACGGTGTTCAAGTGCGTGTTTTTCCTGCTGTTAATCTGCGCGGCGGTGGAGATTTTCGCTGTCGGCAAGGTGAACGGCGAAAGCTTCGGCGAGGTTGTAAAAAATCTCTACATAAACGGAAAGGATTTCAGGGGCGGCGGATTTTTCGCTTTAATTCTCGGCGTGCCGCTGCTGTTTCTGGGGAAACTCGGAGCCGCGGTCATCATAATCATTTTGGCTCTTGCGGGAATTCTTTTTATGATCAATATGCCGCTTAACGAGATGTTCTCGAAAATGGGCGGAGCTGTGAAAAACGCGGGCGCGACGGCTAAGGAATATCACGACCGCCGCCGCGAGGAGTCCGATATCGCAAACGAGGAATATCACCGTCTGCGCGAGGAAAAACTTCAGCAAAAGGCTATTGCCGACCGCGAGAAATTCGAGCGGCGCGCCGCCGAGGAGGAGGAAAAGCGCAAAAAGCTCGAGGAAATGCAGGATATTGTAAACAACGTCGGAAAACCCGTTCCCGGGAAAAAAGCTCCCGAGCCGCAAAAGCCCGAGCCCGCAGAGCCCCTTTTAGAAGCTCCCGAAAAAAAGCCCGAAATAAAGCTGCTCGGCGAGGAGGAGTCGGATATTATCCGCGAGCAGAAAAAGGAAAGCCGCGATTATCAGCAGGCTTTGAGGAAATACATGGAAAAACGTCACCCGATCATGCGCGATGACAAGCATGTCGAAGACCCCGCTAAATTCGAGGATAACGACATCGAGCTTGTCCCGATAATCGACGCTCTGGACAAGCTGAACGCCGAAAAAGGACCTGCTCGCGTGTCGAAAATAGTTGACGCGCCGAAAAAGGATATGACCTTCTCGGACGAAAGGGAGGAGAAAACAGAAGATTTTTCCGATATTTCCGATGTCGAGGAGGCTGAACTTCCGATTGACCTTGACGATATAATCACGGAAAACCGTCCGTTTGACAACACGGGTCTTGTAGAACCCCCGACGCCCGCTCCCGCTCCCCAAAAGGAGATAACTCCGAAACCGCAGGGCGGCAATATAACCTTAGAGGACGTGTACACGCTCCCGCCGATGACGCTGTTAAATCCCGTGAAAAAGCCCGTTTTGCAGTCGGATATCGACTCCGAAATCCGCCGCAACGCGGACAAGCTTGTGGAAACGCTTAAAAGCTTCGGCGTTCAGACAACCTACCTCGGCGCAAGCCGCGGTCCGTCGGTTACGCGCTATGAGCTTCAGCCTGCTCCCGGCGTTAAAATAAGCAAAATCGCGAACCTTGCGGACGATGTCGCGCTGTCGCTTGCGGTAAGCGATGTGAGAATTGCTCCCGTCCCCGATAAGGCGGCGGTGGGAATTGAAATCCCGAATAAGGTGAAGGATACCGTCTTTTTCAGGGAGCTTGTTGATTCCGCGGAGTTTAAAAGGACGTTTGACAAAAAGCTTGACACCGTTCTCGGCAAGGACATAAGCGGCAACACCGTTTCCTGCAACGTCTCAAAAATGCCTCATCTGCTTATTGCGGGAACTACGGGTTCGGGAAAATCCGTCTGCGTAAACTCGATTATTATGAGCATACTTATGAAATCCACGCCGTCGGACGTCCGGCTTATAATGGTAGACCCAAAGCAGGTTGAGTTTATGATGTACAACGGCATTCCGCATTTGCTTATCCCCGTTGTCACCGACCCGAAAAAAGCCGCGGGCGCGCTTGCGTGGGCGGTTACCGAAATGGAGCGGCGGTATACGCTGTTTTCGGAGAACAATGTGCGAAATATTGACGGCTTTAACGAGCTTTGCGAGCATAATGAAGAACTGGTAAGAATGCCGTCGATAGTTATCTTTATAGATGAGCTTGCGGACCTTATGATGGCGTCCCCGAAGGACGTTGAGGACAGCATTGTCCGCCTTGCACAGAAAGCCCGCGCCGCAGGAATGCATCTTGTTATTGCAACGCAAAAGCCGACGGTTCAGGTTGTCACGGGACTTATCAAGGGCAATATCCCGAGCAGAATTGCTCTTATGGTAGCGTCGCAGATAGACAGCCGCGTAATTCTTGACGCGTCGGGCGCGGAAAAGCTCTTAGGCAACGGCGATATGCTGTATATGCCTGTGGGCGCGCCGAAGCCTATAAGACTTCAGGGGTGCTATGTGTCGGACGATGAGGTAGAGCGGGTTGCGGAATTTATTACACAGACGTTCAAGGCGGAGTACGACGAGGGAATTATGGCTGAAATTGACCGTCAGGCGGAGATTGTAAGCTCCGGGGATAAAAACGCCGCCGCTGATGACGAACCCTCCGACGGCGACCGTGACGACAAGCTTGACGAGGCTATAGAATTCGTTGTAACAGCCGGACAAGCCAGCACATCTTCTCTCCAGCGGCATTTAAAGCTCGGTTACGGCAGAGCCGCCCGCCTTATCGACACCATGGAGAAGCTGGGGGTTGTCGGACCGTACGAGGGCTCGAAGCCCCGGCAGGTGCTGATGACTAAGCAGGAGTGGTACGAAAAACGCCTTCGGAACTGAAATACTCGCTTTGGGGCGCGGGGCGGGGCGGGCGGATTTGCTTCGCAAATCCAAGCCTTCGGCGCAGTAAAGCGCGATTTCCGTGCGGGGGCACGGAAATCGCCGCCGCTTGCGCGGCGTCTGCGCCAAAGGCTTTGCTCCCGCAAAGCGGGAGCACCCGCCCCGCCCCGCGCCCCGGGCGCAGCAGCAGTTTTGATACGCGAATTTGAATGTAACGGGGGATAAAAAATGCTCTATAAAAACCTCGAAATGATGAAAAGGCTGGATGAGTTTTTGCCCGGGATACAAAAGCCTGCGCGGTATATCGGCGGGGAAACGGGCTCGGTTATGAAGGATAAGTCCGAGGTGGATGTGCGGTTTGCGTTCTGCTTTCCCGATACTTATGAAATCGGTATGTCGCATCTCGGCATGAAAATTCTCTACGGGCTTAAAAATAACGTCCCGAATTATTGGTGCGAGCGTGCGTTTATGCCGCTGCCCGATATGGCGGAGCAAATGCGAAAGCGCGGCATTCCGCTTTACGCGCTCGAGAGCCTTGATCCCATATCCGAGTTTGATTTTGTCGGGTTTACAATTCAGTATGAGTTGTGTTATACAACCATTCTTGAAATGTTGGATCTGGCGGGAATTCCCGTTCTAGCAGAGGAAAGAAAGTCGCTCACACCGATAGTCGTGGGCGGCGGTCCGTGCGTGTGCAACGCCGAGCCTTTGTGCGATTTTTTCGATATTTTCGTTCTCGGCGAGGGCGAGGAGGTAAATTTAGAGCTTATGGCTCTTATGGAGCAGTGCAAGAAAGCAAATTCCACCAAAGAGGAATTCCTCAAAAAAGCCGCTAAAATCGAGGGCATTTACGTCCCGTCGCTGTACAATGTCGAGTATAACGAAAACGGCACGGTGAAAGAGATAACGCATGACCCCGCCGCTCCCGAAACCGTCAGAAAGCGCATTATCCGCGATTTCGACAAGGTCTACGCGCCCGAAAACTTCGTTGTGCCTTTTTGCGATATTGTGCATAACCGCGCGGTAGTTGAGGTGCTTCGCGGGTGTATACGCGGTTGCAGATTTTGCCAGGCGGGATTTATCTACCGCCCGTTCCGCGAGAAGACAAAGGATACCATAATTTCCCAGACAAAAACGCTCTGCCAAAACACGGGCTACGACGAGGTGTCGCTCTCGTCGCTTTCAACCAGTGATTTCAGCGACATCGAGGGGCTTTTGTCGGGTCTTTGCGAGTACACCTCTCAAAACAGGATAAATCTCTCTTTGCCGTCGCTTCGCGTCGACAGGTTCAGCGAGGAGGTCTTTCAGAAGATAAACGACGTGCGGAAAAGCGGGCTTACGTTCGCTCCAGAGGCGGGAACACAGCGGCTTCGTGATGTTATAAATAAGAATATCACCGAACAAAACGTTTTAGACAGCGTAAAAATCGCGTTCGAGGGCGGTTATACGGCGGTAAAGCTGTATTTTATGCTGGGACTCCCCACCGAAACGGACGATGATATCCGCGGGATTTACGACCTTGCAAAGCAGGTTATAGAGCAGTTTTACGCTAATCCCGACCGCAAAAAGGGCAAATCCCCGTCTGTTTCCGTATCTCTGTCAACCTTTATTCCGAAGCCCTTCACGCCGTTTGAATTTGAGCCGCAGGACAGCGAGGACGAAATCCGCCGCAAGCAAAAGCTTCTTATGGATTACGCTTCCGACAGAAAGATAACCTTTTCCCGCTCAAAATACGAGGTTTCGCTCCTTGAAGCGGTTTTAGCCCGCGGCGACAGACGCGTCGGAAAGGCGGTTTACCTCGCGTGGAAAAAAGGCTGTTTTCTGGACGGCTGGGACGAGTATTTTGATTTTGAAAAGTGGAAAGAGGCGTTTTCGGAGTGCGGTCTTGAGATGAGCTTTTACGCCAACCGCCGCCGTGATTATGACGAAATCGCTCCGTGGTCGCATATGGATTATCTGGTGTCGAAAAAATTCCTGATAAGCGAAAACAAAAAGGCTCACGAGGGAAAACCAACTCCGAATTGCCGCGAGAAGTGTTCAAATTGCGGCGTAGCGTCCAAAACGGGAGGTGAAATCTGCCGTGCCTGTGGTTAATACGCGCGTGTTTTTTTCAAAGCGCGACAGGGCGAAGTACATTTCGCATCTCGACCTTGCGGGCGTTATGCAGCGCGCGATAAAACGCGCCGCGCTTCCCGTGTGGTACACCGAGGGCTATAATCCGCGTATGTACACACAGTTTATGCT
>CANRIQ010000075.1 GCA_947630655.1 uncultured Clostridia bacterium
GTGCTACGTTTTGCTTGCGGCATGCGCGCTCACGTTTATCTACTCTCTGGGTCTTGTTACAGACCTCTATGACGCTCTTTACACCACCATGAGAAACACGGATGTTCTCACCGGGATTGAGGATATTTCTCAGGTGACTGACGAGGAACTTATGCCGTCGGTTGAGGGTGCGTCGGTTTATTACAGAATTCAAGGGTTTAATACGATGCTTACAAGGGTGAGTATCGGAGTAATTCTTGTGGGAGTTGTGCTGTTTATTACCTGCACGCATTCCCGCAGAAAATATTACATCGGCAACTATGTAGCGATCGGGCTTTCCACAGTCGCCAATGTCGGTGTGTCCTTCTGGGCACTCGGCGAGATCGCGAAATACAAAAACGAGTTTTTGCAGGTTAATTTCGAGCAGCTTAAGGAATACAGTGTGGACTGGAATACATACTACACCGACTCGACCTTCTGGTTTGACGCGGGGTATGTCGTATTCGGTATCCTCTTGCTGGTTACGGCTTTGCTGCTTGTAAACATGGTTTTGAAACTTATCGTGATGAAAGAAGAAAAGCGCAGCATCGGCAGCAGAAAGGATGTTAGAGCATGACACTGAATAATGAATCGCTCGTAAAGAAGGACAGACTCCGCTTTACGAAGAACAAATTCTCGGCGAACGTTACTCTGCTTGCGATCGTTTTTAACGCTATGTATTTTGTCAGTATATATAAATCGAATGTCGGATCGTATTACTACAGTTATATGATGGGCATTTCGGTTATCTATAACCTGGTATTCATGCTTGCGGCGTTCTTGTCGTCAGAGGGCGTCAAGAGCTATAAGATAGGATACTCGTACCTTCTGATTCTTATTGGGTTGGGTCAGATCGCGCGCGTGTTCATTATGCCCGTGAAGGTTCATGATACAATGATCCTTCTCAGCGAGGTTGAAGAAAAGGTTATGGGTGATACTCAGTTCTGGTGGGTTACGGGCTGCCTGTTGGCTTCCGCGGCATGCTGCATAATTGCGGGAATTGTCGGGATCGCAAAGACGACTACGCTCAACAGCTATCAGAAAGAGCTTGATAAAAAGAGATAAGAGGTAAAGTATGAGTGATCTTAGATTACAGCATCTCGACAAAATATATGACAACAAGGTTCAGGCTGTCTACGACTTCAACCTTGACGTCAGAAACGGTGAGCTTATCGTTCTTGTAGGTCCGTCGGGCTGCGGAAAATCCACGACCTTGCGTATGGTCGCGGGACTCGAGGACATCTCCGCAGGAAACCTCATTATCGACGGCAAGGACGTTACGAAAATGCCGCCTAAGGACCGCGATATAGCGATGGTTTTCCAGAACTACGCTCTTTACGGTCATATGACCATTTACGAGAACATGGCTTTCTCGCTTATGCTCCGCAAGGAGAACAAAAACGAAATTCACCAGAAGGTTATGGCGGCGGCGGAAATCCTTGATCTTACGACGCAGCTTAATAAAAAGCCTAATCAGCTTTCCGGCGGTCAGCGTCAGAGAGTTGCGATGGGACGAGCAATTGTCCGTACTCCGAAGGTATTCCTGTTTGACGAGCCGCTGTCGAACCTCGACGCGAAGCTCAGAAGTGCGACAAGACGTGAAATTCTGCTTCTGCACAAGAGACTTAAGGCGACGATGCTTTACGTTACGCACGACCAGACCGAGGCGTTGACGCTGGCGGACAGAATTGTCTGCATGTCTATGGGTCATGTTCAGCAGGTCGGGACTCCTCTGGAGCTTTACGATACGCCCGCGAACATCTTCGTGGCAACCTTTATCGGTCTGCCGCCGATGAATATGTTCGATGTGGAGATTAAAAACGGTCAGGCTGTCTGCGACGCGTTTGCGGTGGATTTGTCCGCGGACGACAAGCAGATGCTGGCAAGATACGAGGGCAGGAGCGTTGTACTCGGCGTTCGTCCCGAAAACGTTGTTGAGGGCGGAAAAATCGTTGTCAATGTGTTCTCCAACGAAAACCTCGGTCAGACAACTCTTATAAACGGCGTTGTCGGAAATCACAAGTTGACTTGTAAATTCCGCGACTGGTGCAACTATAAGCCCGGCGATAATGTCAGCGTTTCTTTCAACAAAATGCATTTCTTTGACAAGGAAACGACCGACGCAATAAGAATGTGAGGAGATTTGCATATGGCACAAACTAATGCAAAACCGAGGCGCGGAATAAAAGAAGTGATCCGTAAATTCTTCGTTTCACTCAAACGCAGTCCTCAGAATATCGCGCTTGTCGCGCTTGTGGCGGCATTTCTGGTGTATTCGCTGAACCTTGCTTCCATTGCGAATACGACCACTCGTATCAACACCTCAAATATGGGTCAGTGCGAGTTTGGCGCAATGCTGTTTTCGATTTTGTCGTTTGTTATCTTTTTAAGATGCTTCCCGAAGCGTCAGAAGCCCAAATATGTGATGGTTGGTCTTCTTATTTTGACGCTTGGTCTGGTGCTGTTTACGGACATTATTTACGTTTTGAGAATTCATCAGGCTATAAACAACCCCGATGATCCTATCGCGATAACGGATTTTATCTCCACGGCGCAGTCGGTAGTGTCGGTTCATATCATTTTGATAGCGGTTAGCATTTTGCTTATACTGCTGCTGCCTGTTTACGGTAAGCTGCTTAGGAAAATCAACACCTCTATCGAGGTTGAGGGCAACGAGTCCATGGGTGCTATCGATATTTCGGGCGAGGATTAAAAGGTTCGTATTTGAACAAACTATAGTAATGAAAAGCAGCATCAGCCGCACCCGGCTTTTGTTGCTTTCATTGCAAAAGGGACAATTTTCAATAGGGTGATTTGATTTTATGTCGAAAAAAAAGCGTAATCGCTATTCCGAGGACGAAAAGAAGTCGGCAGCGGATTATTACAAACTGAAAACCGACGCGGTCGACAGACTCGTAAACGCGAAAAACGCTCCCGAGGTGTCCGACGCCGAGATTAGGAAATACAAATCCAAAGGGCTTAATATCCCGACTTGGGTGAAGATTTTGTTTGTAAAATTCTGGTTTGCGGGCGCGATGTGCTACTTCTTTATGTGGGGACTGGGAATGTATCTGCAAAACCTCGACCTTATGGTGGCTCTTGCCATAGGGCTCGGAGTTGCGACGGATCTTCTCGTAAACCACACTCTGCGAAGCCTTGAACCCGAAAAGCACGCCTATGACAAGTGGATGATGGTGACGACCCGAAAATTCTGGTCGATGTTCATCAACGTCCTTTATGCGGCGGTGCTGCTTTTCTGCGTGGTGCAGACCTACAACGCAATAAACACCATTCTGGTGGGCGATGTCGAGACTGCGGAAACTGTTCCCGTGGGGGTAGAACCGCTGTTGTTCGGATTGCTGTATATGGGCTTTGATATGCTGTTTATCACGATGAAAAACACGTTTATCAAGATATTCCGCGACGCAAACGCAAAAGCTGCGGGCGACCGCAAGTAAATCGGGAGGTTTTATGATTAACACGCTTTTTGTCGGGTCGGTTTCCGCTTGTTTCGAGCTGGAGAATACCTCCCCATTCTACAATAAAAACGAATATTCCGTGACGCTGGACGGGGAGAAGAAATTCTCCTCGAACACCAACGTCTTTTCGCTGTTTTCGCTTGTACCGGGCAAGGAATACACTCTTGAGGTCACGGGGGAACAGCCGGTAAGGTTCACTACGCAAAAAGAAACCTGCGCGGTAAACGCGCGGGATTTCGGCGCGGCGGGCGACGGAAAAGCTGATGATACTATCGCCTTGCAGTCCGCGATAAACTGCCTGCCGAAGGGCGGGAGATTGTTCATTCCCGACGGGGTCTACAATACCGCGCCGCTCTGCCTTAAAAGCGATATTACAATAGAGCTTGGCGAAAACGCCGTTCTGCTGGGACTGACCGACGAGTCGCGCTATCCTGTTATCCCCGGGACGCTTACCGATTTAGTAAGCGGCGAGGATGTGCAGTTCGGCATGTGGGAGGGTGAATCCGTGCCGATGCATCAGGCTCTTGTTTTCGCAGAATACGCCGAAAATATCAATATTGTCGGCAGAGGAACGGTTGACGGAAACGCACAAAATTCACAGTGGTGGGTGAATGTGAAGGAACGCAAAATCGCCCGTCCGAGGCTGCTGTTCTTCAACCGCTGCAAAAACGTGACTGTTCACGGAATTACGGCGCAGAATGCCGCTTCGTGGCAGCTTCACCCGTATTTTTCGACAGATATGAATTTCTTTGATCTGTCAATCAACGCTCCGAAGGACAGCCCGAACACCGACGCTCTCGATCCCGAGGCGTGCGATAAGGTGAACATAATCGGGTGCAGGTTCTCTGTCGGGGACGACTGCATTGCGATAAAGTCGGGCAAGATTGAAATAGGCAAAAAATACAAGACTCCCGCTTCGCGCCATACCATAAGAAACTGCATTATGCAGTTCGGGCACGGCGCAGTGACGCTCGGAAGCGAAATGGCGGGCGGCGTAAAGGATCTTACCGTAAACCGCTGCATTTTCGCGCACACCGACCGCGGCTTGCGCATTAAAACCAGACGCGGGCGCGGCAAGGACGCCGTTATCGACGGGGTTTTGTTTGAGAACATAAAAATGGACGGCGTGCTGACGCCGATAGTTATCAATATGTGGTACAACTGCTGCGACCCGGACAGATACTCCGAGTATAACACCACCCGTGAGAAGCTGCCTGTGGACGACAGAACGCCGTATCTCGGAAAATTCACGTTCCGCGATATGGAGTGCCTTAATTGCCATGTTGCGGCGTGCTACTGCGACGGGTTGCCCGAAATGCCGATTGATGAAATCACGGTTGAAAACATCAGGTTTACCTACGACGAAAACGCCGAACCCGGTTTCCCGTCGATGAAGAACAACAACGAGAAGCTATGCCGTGCGGGAATGTATTTCGACAACGTAAAGCGGCTTACCGTGAAAAGCGTGACTGTCGAGGGCTGCGAGGGCGATGAGCTTATTGCGAAAAACTGCGGTGAAATTAACCGCTGAAAGGTAAAGATATGTACGAACAGATAGACCGCTATATTGACAGGTTGCTTGAGGGGTCAACTCCGAGTGCTCCGCTGTGGAATATCGAGAACATCCGCCAGGGGAAGCCCGCTCACTGGAATTACATAGACGGGTGTATGATTACCGCGCTGCTCTGCGCTCATGAGATTACGGGCGAGCAGAAGTATTTCGATTTTGCGGAGAAATTCATCGATTATTATGTGTCCGAGGACGGCTCAATTCTCGGATATTCGGTTGATAAGTTCAATCTGGACGATATAAACGAGGGACGTGTGCTGTTCGATTTGTACAAGCAGACGGGCAAGGAGAAGTATAAAAAGGCTATCTTCCTGCTGCACAGCCAGATTGAAAAACAGCCCCGCACCAACACGGGAAATTTCTGGCACAAGCTGATTTACCCGAACCAGATCTGGCTTGACGGGCTGTATATGGCGCAGGTGTTTTATGTGCGTTTTCAGAAGGAGTACGGCGGCGGGGATTACAGCGACACCGTGTCACAGTTCAAGAACGTAAGAAAGTATATGTTCGACCCCGAAAAACGGCTGTTCTATCATGGAATGGACTGCTCGAAAACGGCGTTCTGGGCGGATAAAAGCACGGGCTGCTCAAAGAATTTCTGGCTGAGGGCAATGGGCTGGTTCTGCGTGTCGCTGATTGACAATATTGAATACATTGACGATGAAAATTCGATTGCAGAGCTTATTTCGATTTTCCGCGAGGCAATTGAGGGAATTTCTCAATATGCCGACCCCGACACCGGAATGTTCTGGCAGGTGATCGACCGCGGCGGCGAGGAGGGTAACTACCTCGAAACCAGCGGAAGCAGCATGATTGCGTATGCGATGATGAAGGGCGCGAGGCTTGGAGTTATCGATAAGAAATATTCCGAAATGGGCAAAAAGACGTTTGACGGGATATGCAAAAAGTACCTTAAGATAAACGACGACGGAGAGCTTAATCTCGGCGGAATTTGCCTTGTGGCGGGACTGGGTCCCGAGGACAACAAACGCCGCGACGGAAGCTATGAGTACTATATTTCCGAGCCGGTTGTCGAAAACGACGCAAAGGGCGTCGCGCCGTTCGTGCTGTGCTATACCGAGGTTAAACGGCTTTCGGCGGTATAGGAGAGAGTATGAAAAAAATCAAGATCGCTTATATCGGCGGCGGCTCAAAGGCGTGGGCAAGGGTCTTTATGACAGATCTGGCTCTTGCGGACGGGCTTTGCGGGGAAATCGCGCTTTACGACATCGATATTCCCGCGGCGGAGCGCAATCGAAAAATAGGCGAGAGGATAAACGAGTCGCCCGAGACGGTCTCGAAGTGGGATTACAGGGTGTATTCGGAGATAGGAGAGGCTCTGGACGGCGCGGATTTCGTCGCGTGCTCGATTTTGCCGGGAACGTTTGATGAAATGGCGGTTGACGTTCATCTGCCCGAGGAATACGGGATTTTCCAGTCTGTGGGGGATACCGTGGGTCCGGGAGGAGTTCTCCGGGCGATGCGGACAGTTCCGATTTACGAGGGCTTTGCGCGGGAAATCGCAAAGCATTGCCCCGACGCGTGGGTGATAAATCTCACAAACCCCATGACTGCCTGCACAAAGACGCTTTACGATGTTTTCCCGAAAATAAAGGCGTTCGGGTGCTGTCACGAGGTTTTTCACGCGCAGGAATTTCTGTGCTGCGCTGCGCACGAGCTGTTGGGTGTGGAAAAGCCCACAAGGCAGGATATTCGGATTGACGCGTGCGGCATAAACCATTTTACCTGGATTACCGAGGCTGATTTCAACGGGACGGATATGCTCCGCATTCTTCCCGAATTTATCGATAAATTTTACGAAGAGGGCTACTGCGAGCAGATAGGCTTCAAACCGCAGGATTTTCGCGGAGAAAATCCGTTCCTCTACGGGAACAAGGTGAAGATGGATCTTTTCAGGCGGTTCGGGGCGCTTGCGGCGGCGGGCGACAGACATCTGGTCGAGTTTATGAACAACTCGTGGTATCTGAAGGACAAGGCTGACGCGGAAAGCTGGCTGTTTCATCTGACATCCGTTGACTACAGAAAGCGCGACAGGGAGGAAAAAATCGCGCAGTCCGAGAGGATAGCAAGCGGCGCGGAGAAAATCGAGGTCCGCCCGAGCGGTGAAGAGGTCGTCGAGCTTATGAAGGCGATTTTGGGGCTTATTCCCGCGCATGTTTCAAACGCGAATGTGCCGAATGTCGGACAGATGCCCGATCTGCCGGTGGGGTCGATTGTTGAGACCAACTGCGTGTTCTCGAGAAATTCGGTAAAGCCGATTACCGCGAAGCCGCTTCCCAAAACGGTAAACGCGCTGGTTTACCGGAATGCGGTGAACATTGAAAACACTTATTACGGCGTCAAAAACCGCGATTTTTCGATGATTTTTGAGGCGTTCGCAAATCAGCCGCTCTGCTCGGGGCTTTCAACTGCACGGGCGAGGGAGCTGTTTTGCCGTATGATTAAAGGAACGAGCGAGTATTTAAAGGACTTCTTCCCGCTCGGGGAGATATTGAAGTGACTGACGCTTTTCTG
The DNA here is from genome assembly GCA_947630655.1 of uncultured Clostridia bacterium. Classification (GTDB taxonomy): domain Bacteria; phylum Bacillota; class Clostridia; order Oscillospirales; family Ruminococcaceae; genus CAG-115. Next base: position 7,603 of record CANRIQ010000075.1, read on the forward strand.
TTTGCGGCAAACGCGGTTTTGCCTATAATTCTGCTGATTGTGCTGGGGTATATCCTCAAACGCATAGGAATGCTGTCGAAGGATTTCCTGAACGTGGGAAACAAGCTGACGTTTCGGGTGCTGCTGCCCGTGATGCTGTTTTGCAACGTCTACGGGATAGAGAGCTTCGGCGATATAAACTTCGCGTTTATCCTGTACGGGATAGCGGGGGTGCTGGTGATTTTCTTCCTTGCGGTGGCGTTCGGCTGCGCGTTCACCAAAGACCCCGCAAAACGCGGCGCGCTTATACAGGGCATGTTCCGCTCGAATTACGCGATAATCGGAATTCCGCTTGCGGGCTCTCTTTTCGGGAGCGCGGGCGAGGCTGCCGCGGGCGTTATGTCGGCGTTTTGCGTTCCGACGTTCAATATTCTGGGAGTTATCGCTTTGTCGCTGTTTAACGGCAACGGCAAGGATAACGATAACAAAAAGCAGAAGGTTGACGTTCCGAAAATCCTGCTCGGGATAATCAAAAACCCGCTTATTCTCGGCACTCTTGCGGGGCTTGCGGCTCTGGGAATAAGGGCGTTGTTTGTGAAGGCGGGAATTGGCTTTCGGCTTACCGATATAGAGTTTCTCTACAAGACGCTTGAGAACATAAAATCCATCTGCACGCCGTTCGCGCTTATAGTGCTGGGCGGAAGGTTCGAGTTTTCGGCGGTTTCGAGGCTGAAAAGAGAGATTATTTTCGGTACGGTTATGAGAACCGTCGCGGTGCCGATAATGGGGCTTTCGGGGGCGTATCTTCTTAAAAACGCTCTGGGGCTTTCGGGAGAGCATTTCGCGGTGTACGTCGGGGTGTTTGCAACGCCGGTGGCTGTCGCAAGTGCGATTATGGCGAAGGAAATGGGCGCGGACGACGAGCTGGCGGGGCAGTTGGTTGTGTGGACCAGTCTTGCAAGCGCGGTGACGATTTTCGCGTATGTGACTGTCTTAAGGGCAGTCGGGATTTTTTAGGTATTTTTGGTCGGAGAAATGCCGTCCATAAAATAAATTATTTTAGCGGAGGAATGAAATTATGATTTTGGACAAATTCAGCTTGGCAGGTAAGGTCGCAATCGTTACGGGAAGCGACACGGGTCTCGGACAGGGCTTTTCTAAGGCGTTTGTCGAGGCGGGCGCAAAGGTTCTCGGTGTTTCCAATATGCCGAGTACGGCTACTCAGGAGATGCTGGGCGCGGATAATTTCCAGTTTATTCAAGCCGATCTTTCAACTCTCGATCCTATCGACACCGTTATCAACACCTGTCTTGAAAAGTTCGGACGTATCGATATTCTTGTAAACAACGCAGGCGTTATCAAGCGCGAGGACACTATCGACTTCTCGGTTGCAAGCTGGGATCTCGTTATGAACGTAAACTGCCGCACGCTGTTCTTCCTGTCGCAGGCTGTTGCAAAGCAGTTTATGAAGCAGGAAGCGGTAGAGGGCAGAAGCCGTGGAAAGATAATCTCCGTAGCGTCCATGCTGTCTTATCAGGGTGGTATC
>CANRIQ010000076.1 GCA_947630655.1 uncultured Clostridia bacterium
CAAAACGTCTACATACGGCAGACATTCCGTGCAATAATCGCGGGCGTCCTCCCAGCTCCAGAGCTGTGAACGGAAGTTGCCGTCGAAGCTTACTACAAGACCCTTCTCCTTTGCCTTTTTAAGGCAATTCATAATAAGCTTACGGCAATTATCGCCGAGAGCGGGAGTAATTCCGCTTAAATGCAGCCAGTCGAAGCCGTCCAGCAGAGCGTCAATATCGTAGTTGTCGAAATTGTACTCGGTAATCGCGCTGTGCATACGGTCATAGGTCACCTTGCTCGGGCGAATTCCATAGCCCGTTTCGAGGTAATAAGTACCGAGCCTGTGAGTCGGAGTTTCCTCGACCGTAGACAGGATAACGGGCGTGCAATGAACATCATTCGAGCGCAGCATACGTACCGCGCTCTTGCCGAGGCTGTTGTTCGGGACAACGCTGAAAAAAGTGCTGTCGACGCCGAGATTTGCGAGAGCGAGCGCGATATTAGCCTCGCTTCCGCCATAGCTTGCCTCAAACGTGGACGCCATGCGGATTTTCTCGTAATTCGGAGGGGTCAGGCGAAGCATAATCTCGCCTACCGTGATAAACTTCTTTCCATCACCGTTTTTAGGGAGGAGCGGATTATAATGTTCCATAGTTATCTCCTTTAAATACACAAAGATAAGAGAAAAATTTCTCTAACTTACATTATACACCATACCGCAGAAAATTTCAAGAGGGGATTTTTGAAAAGTTTACAGAAGACAATTTACAATGAACAGTAAGAAGTCCGCCTGCGGCGGATTTTTTGATTGTAACAAAGAGGTGACGTTGCCTATAAACTTCAATACAATCAAAAATGCGTTCGCATTGCGAACGCACCGACTACTGTTCACAGCGTTATCCGCCGTCAGGCGGATAATGCGTTCACTTTTTACTGTTTACTGACACCCTGCCTGCCCGCTGTTTTGTTCAGGCATACCTATTGATGATTTCATAGTCATCTCCCAGCAATTCGCAGAGCTTTTTATACACTAGCCTGACCGCGTCATTAAATCTCTGCTCGTCTTCTTCGCTGTCAAAGCCTTTTGGGGAGAATTCGCGCTCATTATTGACCCACAAACTTAAATATTGTTTGTCAATGAAGTTGGCTTTTTCTTCCGGCTCGGTTTGCCCGATTAGCCGTTTTTCGGGATATTTCCATACCTTTCCGTTTTGCTTCCGAATTATTTTATTGTTTATAAATTCAAACGAATAGTAATCTTGTGTGAAGTATCCGTCGCTGCTCACTCGAACAGGCTCAAATAGCCCATCGACATATAACCAAATAAAATTACTGCCATAATCAAAAAAGCCTGATTTTTATGATAGAAAAACTCCCTGTTATACCATATTTCAGAAAAAAGCATACATCACAGATAACGCGGATGTATTATATCGTCAACTTGAATTAAATCTTTTCGTGAACATCGGAAAACAAATCTGCTTATATCATTAAGAGCTCCTACATCATTTATTGCGACATAATATATATTTCTATCACTTATCGTTTGTAAAACTTTGAAATTCCCGACAGAAAAATTATTATCAACGGTTTCGCAAACAAGCAATTCTCTGTCAGTTGTTTCGCACATAATTCGGCTTTGTTCTATAGCATCTTCGTCGGATAAATCAAGCGCAATACCAAACAAAAGAATTTTGCAGTCATAGATACCGCCAACCTGCATAAACTCGAATCCTTTCTGATATTCGTGCCGCAAGTACGAGTCATCAAAGCATACTTCAAACTTTCCGGTTTCGCAATTTTCAAGTTTTACCCACCTTGTCATATCGCCACATGCAGCCGACAAAAATTTATACATACCCACCTGTATATCACCCTTCTCATAATATTTATATTTCATGCAATTGAGACAATGAAAATTCAAAAAGAATAAATACAAAGCCCGGCGGTTTGAATTTGCGCGTTTCATTCCACACCTGCGAAGAATATGAAATAGATAACTTAGGCATTGTATACTTAGCTAGTTGGGGTAAAAAGATACGATAAAGCCGTTTGTTCCATACGCTACCATATATTCTCTGCCGTCAACAAGGTATTTCGCCCAATACCCATATCTATAAAATTACTGCCATAATCAAAAAAAGCCTGATTTTCATAATTGCAAACCTTCTAGTTGCTGACCAATCTAGCTTGCATACATTGTTCATATTTTTAATAACCATAGGGTGAAAAATCGCAAAGTACGAAATAGCTTATTTAAAATAGATTAAAAATTTATGTTACTTCATTATACAGTAATTTACTCTCCCGAAAAGGTATTTTCGTACAAATATATGCGCCGATCTTCATCAAGACAACTTATAATTTCATATTTGCCGTCTAATTCCGCTTGTAATCTTTGGAGAATGATTTCGGCTCTGTCAAAAAAATCGGAGCATTGTTTTCTTGTCCACGGAGATGGAGCGTGAGGATCGCTCCAATTAATAACGCCATCAAATTCTTCGCATATACAGGTCAATTCTTCCTTTAGGCTATCAGATATTGGAAGCACACAATGATCAATTACGCCTTTATTATCCCAGAGGCAAATTCCTCCATATTCAAACTCGAACTTTAATATTTGAATAGTCATACTTTTCCATCCTTTCATTTTGGGGTTCTTGGCAAAAAATTAACAATATACTAATTATCACCAATTCCTACAACAAAATAGTTTCCTTTATACATATAGTAAACGTCGTAACAAGTGTGATTTTTGGGCAAATTTATTGGTTTATATGTTTCAGGTTTATGATTTAATAGTAAATCACGTAGGACTGGTATAACTTCTTCAGATATTCCCTTATCACCGAGCTGGTCGGAGTGACAGGATTCGAAGATATTGAAACGCTTTTTGTAACTTTTAGTAACTTCCGAAAAAGCGCATTGTAAAGCCGGTTTCGACAAATTTTCACAAGGGCGGTTTTTGTGAATTTCAGCAAGTTTTTATAGCTTTAGCGGACAAATAGCGGACAAAAATTTGACGTACTCTCTGCATAACTGAGCCGATTTTAAGCGAAGTCGGCTCTGAATTTTTGCCCAAAAACCTACGAAATCCCTCTCTCGCCTCTAATTTGCACAAATAAAGATGCGTGTATTTGTGCAAATAGCACATTGTTTTCCGTTTGCTTATTTAGTATAATAAACGGAGATAAAGTGTATGACAGTTGAAATGGCAAGAAAGAAGGTATCACAATGACTTGTTGCTATTGCGGCGGCGATATGGCGGAAACCACTACTACCTATTTTGAACAGCTTGAAAACATGATTGTGATTATAAAAAACGTGCCTTGCCATAAGTGCGGACAGTGCGGCGAGGTTGTGTACAATGCCCTTGTTGCGGAGCGGTTAGAGCAGATTACCGAGCAACTCCAAAAGTCGCTCACCGAGATTGCGGTGGTTAATTACTCGGTTGCATAAATTCTGTCGGCAGTTAAGGAATTATCGGATTTTTTGGATAGCGTAAGCGACCTATTCGGCGGCTTGCGCTTTTTCTGTTCTTTTCACAAAACCCTCTTGACTTTTACAGTTTAATGTGGTAAACTATAAGTATAACAGGCAAAAGCCAAAAAGGAGGATTTTTATGAACGAGAAACTTGAAATCGGACGTTGGGGCGGGTCGGCAGTTTACAGGATATAGTTTACAGTGTATAGTAGTATGTGCGTTCGCTTGCGCGAACGGATTTGGATTGTCATAAAGTGAGAAGGCTGACGATAAATCCGCAGACAATCTAAATTATCCGCGGAGCGGATACTTACTACTGTACACTGTTCATTGTACACTGTAAACTGCCTATCCGCCGCCATACAAAGCGAACACTCGGATACATATATCAACTCAAACAAGAAAAAGCGGAGGGCGACCCCCGCTTTTTTCTTCGCGTGTTGATTTTCGCTGATTTATATGGTACAATGATTGTAAGCGGAGATTATTATTCATATATCTTGCTCTTTTTTTGTAAGATTTCGGGATTTACCGCGCATAAATATATAGATCAAGCTTGATAACAAAAGCGGGGGGTGATAGGGTGACAGACAGAGAACTGCTTGAACTGCTGAAAGCAAAGCCCGAAAAGGGCATAAATGCGCTTTTAAAGCAATATGGCGGGCTTGTGTATGCGGTTGTCAGGCGAAAGCTTTCGGGGCTGAATATTGCCGAAGCGGATATCGAAGCCTGCGCCGCCGACACATTCAGCGAGTTTTATACCGACCTTTGCAAATTCGACCCCGCAAAAGGCAGTATAAAAGCATGGCTTTGCGTTATTGCGCGGCATAATGCCGCAGACCTTATAAGACGAAACGCGCCCTTGCCTTTGGACGACGAAATGAACGCCGCCGAATGCTCGCTTGAAAGCGACCTTGAAGAACAGGAAATGCGTCGGGCAGTTTTAGAGGCGGTGAAGTCATTAGCCGAACCTGACCGCGAAATACTTATGCGAAAATTTTACCTCGGCGAAAGCTCAAAGGACATAGCAAAACGGCTGAAAATGACGGTTTCAAACGTTGACACAAGAACGAGCCGCGCCGTTGAAAAGCTGCGCCGAAGCCTTGAAGATTGGAGGAAATAAATATGAAATATTCTTTGGACAATTTTTTCGATGAATTAACGCCCGATGAGCTTGATGAAATAATGCCCGATAATATTGACGTCAATTTGTCGGGAAAGGCACTTCGCGGCGTCAGAAAAAGCGTTCTAAAAAATGCAAAGATAAGACCTCTGAATTTGAGCGTAAAGATAGCCGTTCCCGCCGTATGCGTTGCGATTACTGCGGGAGCAGGTGGCTTTGCTATTGCAGAGGACGCGAGGGAATACAACTCGGCGATTGAATTTTTCGAGGAGAACGGCTTGTCGTCCGAGGGGCTTAGCCGCGCGGATTTAAAGGCAGTATACCGCGACATAACCACAAACAGCTTTACAAACGGAAAGACTATCGAAGTGTTAAGAAACTCGGTCGCAGGCACAGAAATACTTCAAAGCGAACCCTCGCCCGACGAGCTTGAATTTTTCTGGAACAACAACGTAAATACAAGCGCATACGCATACACCAAAGAAACGCCTGTTAAATATTTCATTGATTTTGTATACAGCGAAACAGGCAATGATTATGAAAAAATTACGGTAAAATGCGAAAAGGACGGCGCCGTTTTATGGACGGCTGATTTCCCGAATTTCGGCACGAGGTGGGAGGACGACGACCTTTATGTTGAACGGGCGCAGTTTATTTCCGGCAAGACCGCTGTTATCGGTTCGACCTGTCACTACAGAGTAGTTACCTCAGGCAGTAAGTCGCACGGCGTTACACACGGCTTTCTGACTATGATTGACAACAGCGGAAACAAGCTCTGGACATATAATTTCGACTACGGTTTTGATTGGGTGTATGGGTTCAAAATTGTTGAAAACGGGGATAATCTGATTTGTTTTGGCACAGGCGACGATTATTTTTTCGTCACCGAGCTTGACAAAAACGGAAACGAGGTCAATTTCAACAAGACGAAAATTGACGGCATTATTAACGTAAGAAACGCCGTAAAGCTCGGAAACGGGTATCTTGCGCAGATTTTGACTGATGACGGCGAAAGGCTTGTAAAAATTGACGAAAACGGAAATGTGACCGAAAATTATTTCTACGAAAGCGATGACTGCGACTACAGCATAGTTGATATGGCGGAATTTGAGGGGAAAATTTACCTGTCGGCTCGTTCATTCCCGAAAGGTGAAGGCGGCGCATATAGCGAACACGATTCGCTCTTTGAGGCTATTGCAAGCAGAAACTCGGATGAGCCGTGGGATAATATGTTGGATATAACCGAGCTTGTCCGTGAATATTACACGGCTGTCCTGCTTGTATGCGACCCGAACGGCGGTAAGCCCGAAACATTCTGGTCTGCAAAAAACGCGCTCGGAGGCGAACTTGACGTTTCGGACGGAGAGCTTATCTGGGACGTCAAAAGCATAGTAAATGCGGGATTTATGCCGTATGTAAGCAGTTATCCCTTCACAGGCAACTGCAAGGTTTACCGTTATACGTTCGATACTTCGGGGAAACTGACTGCGTGCGAGGACACTGGGAAATACCTGGCGATCATTTATTAACGGAGTCATATATCAACTTTTACTCCCTCCTCGCCCTCTCGCTGTCCGCCTCCGAAAGATACCGCTCAATCTCATTTCTAACCTTCTGTAACCACTTACTTCAAACTTGTTGCAGCAATAACCGACTTGCAGTTTCGCGATCTCCTTGCTGTTTTGCTTTCGCAATGCCTTGCAATCCACACAGTAGAGCGAATTTTGCGCCTTTGCAAGATAAAAATTCCCGCACAGTTTGCACTTCAGACAGAAAATTTTTCGTCTCGCCAAAAAGCGCGAATATTCGCCGAAAAATTCCGTAATCCCCTCGCAATCGAATTGAATACAGTCGCCGACCTCCGAATTTTTCGGAGGTTTTTTCTTTTTCAGCGCGTTTAGGACTTCGGAAATCAGCTCGTACATTTCCGCGCGGAATTGCTCGCCCAACACCGCGCGGTCGGCGTGGTTAAGCCCCAAACCGAGCCTCGCGTTCATATACAAATCGGTCGCGGCGGCGTATTTTTTCACGATAATTTGCGCTAAAAATCTTGCCGCAAAATTTTTGTCAGCCTTGAAAAATCTGTCCAACTCGTTCAGCGTTTCAGCAACGCGCTGACCTTTTGTATGCTTGTCGCACAGGTTCGCATAAAGCGCGTCAACCCGCTCCGTGAGCCGTTCCGCGTCGACTGAACACGCGCTCAAAGCGAACGTTCCGAACGATTGATTACGAAAAATCACATCAATTTTTTTATTCGCGAAATTCCGATTTTTTACCGCATTTTTCAAGGCTTTGCGACTGCCCCCGAACAGCGTTTCGCCGTCCTCCGAGAGCAGCATCGCAAATTCGTAATCACAGTTCAGTTCAAATTTCTTCTCGTAAGTCATAATTTTTCCCCCTTTTTTAGAGTTTCAACAAGGATAAAGTATCTAAAAACAGCGGTTTAAGAGCCGTGATTAACAAACATCTCTCAACAATATTATGATAACAGAGCCGTTTTATAGAGATTGTCGATTTACCTGAATTATTTACAAGGATAAATTAAAAATGTGCAAATAGCCGTGCTATTATGCGGAATATTTTTCAGTCATTCGTTATTTAGCTTGCACTCTATCCTTGTTAATTATAGCACAAATTATTGCAATCGTCCAGGGGATATGGTAGAATTAAATCATCGAAAAATTCGAGGAGGCGATTTTATGGACAACAAAAAAGAAATTCTTGCGGCGGTGAGCGAGTTGCTCGGGCAACTTTTTGAGCGCGAAGAAACGGACAAGCAACCGACTTCCGAACCCGTCGAACTGCTGACAATTAAGGAATGCACGGAGGAAATTCGCGGCTTGAATGAGTACACGGTGCGGCAACTCGTGGCGCGGAACGAAATCCCGTTTATCCGCAGCGGGCGCGGGAAACGGGGGAAAATTCTTGTTCCGAAAGCTGCGTTGCTGAAGTATTTCAGCGCGAAATAGTGCAGAAAAATGCAGTTAATTTTGCGCTAAAATTGAGCTGAAAGGAGTTGTTAATATGCAAATTACAAACGTACTGAACCCGACAAATACGCTGTCCGTGAACCGTTTGCTGGCGCACAAATTGGGACTTAATGCGGCTGTTGTGTATGCCGCGCTGGTTGCAAAACAGGCGTATTATGCGGCGCGGGATATGCTCGACAAGGACGGGTATTTTTACTCGACTGAGGACGATTTGAAGGAAAGCACTTCGCTGTCAAAACGGCAACAGGCGCGCGCTGTGAAGGCTCTGGAGGTCGCGGGGCTGATTGAGAAGGACAAGCGAGGAATGCCCGCAAAGAGATGTTTTCGCGTTGTTGACGACGAAAATCTGCTGACAAGTTTGTCAGAAAATTCAAACCATACTTATAAAACTAAAGAAAATAAATCTAAAGTTAATCCTATCAATCAATCCGCAGACGGGATTGATGGGATTGATAACAAGCGCGAAAATTATTTGGAGATTATTCACGAGAACATCGACTACGAGTGCTTTGCTGAAAAAGAAAAAGTGGACGAGCTTGTGGAAGTTATGGTTGATGTGGTATGTTCAACAAGGGGAAATGTTCGCGTGAATGGCGAGGATTTGCCGACGGAAATTGTGAAAAATCGTTTCTTAAAGCTCAACAATTCGCACATTGATTACGTTCTGACTGCTCTGCAAAAGAACACAAGCGAGGTGCGAAATATCCGCGCGTACCTCGTCACCGCACTCTACAACGCGCCTGCGACGATTGGCAATTACTACTCGGCTTGGGTCAATCACGATATGTACGGGAGTTCGTGATGCGTGGTTTTTTCTTTTCAGTATGGCAAGAAAAATTTCGAGGTCGGCGAAAAAATCGCGCGAGGTGTTACAAAGGCAAATTTGTTTTAAGCTGAAATGCAGTACGGAGAGCGAGTAGCGAATTTTTGACGACCGCACGTATTTTTTCTTTTCAGTTTAGCAGGAAAATTTCAAGTTTGCCGAAAAACTTCGTTCGGAAAATTTTTCAAATTTTCGGGTAAGCGCAAAAAATCCGTTTCGGTTTTTGGAGTGAATTTTTCGGTTTCCGAAAAAATTGCGCGAGGGGTTGTAGGGGTGTTCACCTGCCGAAATGTAAAAATGATGAGCGTAGCTTGTCATTTTTACTATTGAGTATAGTGAAACTGACTGAACCTCGAATTTCAGCAAGCAGAAAAATTTTCAAAATCGGTCGTTCGGAGAAAATTTTCGTAAACTTTTTAAGGAGGATTTTGCGGTGAGCGGGAAAAATTCAAAAGCAATTTCGATTTCATTTCGGGTGGACGAGGGAGTTGTTGAGCATAACAATCGTGACTTCATCG
>CANRIQ010000077.1 GCA_947630655.1 uncultured Clostridia bacterium
ATTGCTCCAAAAGCTTCAGAATCAACAAAGGTAATTTGTCGTTCTTTGCACTGTTCAATTTTCAAGGAACTGTCTTTCGTCGCCTTTTCGGTCAAAACCCTCGGAAAACGCTTTCAAACTCCCGTTTCTAAACGCTCGTCCGTCGCATTTCCCTAATGACTCAACCACCAGCCTGCGCCCTCTGCACTCGCTTCTGCAAGCACCGCACTTTTTCCGGGCGACTTGATTATTATACCACACCCGTTTTCTTTTGTCAAGGGGTTTTTTCAAAAAAATTAAAAAAATTCTCGAAAAAAGCAGAATTTTTTTCAAAAAGCTCTCAAAACGCGGCAAAAAACGCAAATTGCCCGTGAAAAAAATCCCCGAAACGGGGAAATTTTTCAAATATCTGTCAATCTTTGGAATCCTTCAGCTCGGAAATGATTTTCACAAACCCGTCGACGTCGCTGAAATCGCGGTAGACCGACGCAAACCGCACATACGCCACAAGGTCGATTTTCTTAAGGCGGCGCAGCACCATTTCGCCTATTTCGTCGGAGGTCACCGCCCGCTGGAGCGAATTTTTAAGCTCGCTTGCGATTTCGTCCACCATGTTCTCGATGGTTTCAAGCTTCACGGGACGTTTCACCGTCGCGCGGCACAGCCTTTCCACCAGCTTTTCACGGTTGAACGGCTCGATAGAACGGTCCTTTTTTATGACCATAAGCGGGATTTCTTCGATTATCTCGTAAGTAGTGAACCTCGCGCCGCACTGTACGCACTCGCGGCGGCGGCGCACCTTGTTTTCCGTGGGTCGGGAATCGATAACCTTGCTTTCTTCACAGCCGCATTCGGGACATTTCATAAAAAAATTCTCCTTATAAGTTGATATACCTATATTATACCACAACATTTTGTGTTTTTCAACAATTTTGCAAAATTTTTTTAATTTAACAACGATTTTTTGTTGAAATAGCTTTTAAAATATGATATACTATAAAAAACAGGTGAAAGGAGTGATTTTTACGGACATCTCTTCAATTTATCAGAGCAGCCGAAACGGCGGGGCGTTTTCCTTCGGCGCAGGGAGCTTCTCCGACTGCGGCGGAGAATTCGGCGAACTGGTAGAACAAGCCGTTTCACGGAAAAATCTCTCCGAATTTCCCGAGGCGGGGGTCTCGGGCGGGTGTTTTGTTGTCGTTTCTCCGAAAATCGAAGCCAAAATGCGCGAAAACGTCGATTTGTGCGAAAATATCCGCTCGCAGATTGAAAAGCTTCAGAAAAACATTCAAAACAACGCCCGCGACAGCTTTATCGTCGTTGACAGAAACGGCGAGGTGCTGAAATACCGCATTAAAGACGACAGACCCTCTCACCCTACCCCCGAGGAGCTTCGCGAGGTGGCAAAGGCGCGCGCCCGTAAAAAGGCAAGGCTTGACGCGTATTTTCACCTGCTGGAGAAGATTTGCATAAAGCGAAAGCTTATCGAGCAGGAAAACGCCAAAAACAAGGGCAAAAAATACCGCATTTCGGCGACTCTTTTAAACCGCCTTGCGGAAAGCCGCCGCCTTACCTCTCCGCCCGAGCCCGAAGTCAACATCTAGGAGGGATAAAATGCTTCCCGCGCTGGTTTTTTTGGTAGTTTTTATAATAACGCTGACAAAGGCTGTCCGAGGGAATTATTCCGAAACGCTTTGCAATGTCGCCTGCGCCCTCGGGATAGTTTCAAGCATAGCGGGGCTGGCTGTCGGATTTTTTACGGATATGCCCGACGTTGTCGCGATACTTTACATCGGGATTATGATTTTTTCGTTTTTTATAAAACGAATTGCAAGGCAGTTTGATAACCTTTACCGGCGACAGCTTGAAGAAGAACTCGACCGCATAGCGCAAGAGGAACGGCGAAATGCCTACAAGAACGAAAAACCGCCCGTCTACACCGACGACACCTTTGACGACCCGAATTTGCGGTTTAACGGCGAATATACGGACGTAAAGCACAAATAAACGCGGGATCAGGCTGTAGATAAAGCCCCATCTGCTGCGTTAGTGCCACTTGCAACAGCCACAAAGGCTAGTTGCAGTGGCACTTCCTTGCATCCGGGACTTTCTCTACAGCCTGAGACTTGACTTTTTATACAGCCAAAAACGCGGGAAAATCAATTCCCGCGTTTTTGTTATATCAGATTAGAGTTGTTTATCGCCGAGACCAGAGCCTTTATCGACGAATTTATTATATCGTTGTCAATTCCCACGCCCCAGCTTGCAGAGCCGTTCGGAAGCGTTATCCCGATATAAGACGCGGCTTTTGACTTTGAGCTTACCTCAACGGCGTTTTCCGTAAACACCGACAGCGTGTAATCCAGCCCCAGACCGTCCTTTATCGCGTTTGACACCGCGTCAAGACGTCCGTTGCCCACACCGCGAAGCTTTCTTGTTTCGCCGTGGATTTTCACGGTGACCTCGGTGGAAATCTGTTCGCCCTGCGTGTAGTGCGCCTCGGTCACCTCAAGCTTGTTTTTGAGGTTGACGTAGGTTTTCTCGAAAATCTCGTAAACCTCGGCGGGCTTCAGCTCCTTGTGTGCGCGGTCGGAAACGCCCTTTACCGTATAGCCGAAATGCTCTCTCATCTTCGGCGGCATTACAATGCCGTAATTCTGCTCCATAAGATAGCCAATTCCGCCCTTGCCCGACTGGGAATTTATTCTGATAACGTCGCCCTCGTACTCTCTGCCGAGGTCATGCGGGTCAATGGGAATATACGGAACGTTCCACTGAGTGAGATTTTTCTCCTCGCGGTATTTCATACCCTTTGCAATAGCGTCCTGGTGCGAACCCGAAAACGCCGCGAACACCAACGCCCCGCTGTACGGCATGCGCTCGTAAACACGCATTCTCGTAAGACGCTCGTAATTCTGCGTAAGCTCGGGGAGATTGGAAAAATCAAGACCGGGTTCAACCCCGTGGGTATACATATTCAGAGCAAGCGTGATTATATCAACGTTTCCTGTGCGTTCGCCGTTTCCGAAAAGCGTTCCCTCCACGCGGTCAGCCCCCGCAAGAAGCCCAAGCTCGGTATCGGCAACCGCGCAGCCGCGGTCGTTATGCGGGTGGAGCGAAACAACAATATTTTCGCGGTCGTGCAGCTCCTTGCACATATACTCAATCTGCGACGCGTACACATGCGACATACTCTCCGAAACCGTTACGGGCAGATTTATAATCACCTTGTTGTCGGGGGTGGGCTTCCAGATGTCAATAACGGCGTTGCAGATTTCCGCCGCAAATTCGGGTTCTGTTCCCGTAAAGCTCTCGGGCGAATACTCAAAGCGGAAATTGCCCTTTGTGTTCGCCTTAAACTCGTTCATCAGCTTCGCGCCGCTCGTCGCAATCTCTATTATTTCCTCCTTGCTCTTGCGGAAAACCTGTTCGCGCTGAGCAACGGAAGTTGAATTGTAAAGGTGAACTATAGCGTTTTTACAGCCCTCGAGAGCTTCGAAGGTCTTTTTTATGATATGCTCGCGGCTCTGCGTGAGAACCTGTATTGCAACGTCGTCGGGAATAAGATTTCTCTCGATAAGCGCGCGGCAGAACTCGTATTCGGTATCGCTTGCCGCGGGAAAACCGACCTCGATTTCCTTAAAGCCGACGTTCACAAGATATGTGAAAAATTCGAGCTTCTCTTCAAGGCTCATCGGGATAATAAGAGCCTGGTTTCCATCGCGCAGATCGACGCTGCACCACACGGGCGGTTTTTCGATGTACTCGCGCTTTGTCCATTCAAGGCACGGATACGGTGGCATAAAATAACGCCTTTGGTATTTGTTTGCAAATTTCATTAAAACAATTCCTTTCTGTAAGAGGTAAGTAATCAGTTATCGCCCTTCAGCTTGCCCAAAAACTCGCGCGTTTCAACATCATACCAGCTTTGCGGGGTCTCGTGACCTAATCCCTCGTATATTTTCAGAAAAAATTTCTCGCCGCCCAGAGCCTCCACCGCGTTTTTCAGATTTTCCATTCTGTCGGGAGGATTGTCCCCGTCCTGTTCGCCGCAGCACGCGTAAACCCACACGTCCTTGAAATACTCGGGATAATTTATCGGCTTTACCTTTGCAACAAATTCCTCAAGCTGTTCGTCCGTCCACACGGAGGTTTGCCAGTTCTGACCCTTATCAAAGCAATCCCAGATCGGTCCGTGGTCGGTAAGCGGGTCGGGGCAGGCGTTTTCTGCGGTTATAGCCGTGGGCTTATACTTTCCGTATACAACATAATTCAACGCTATGTTCCCGCCCATGGAGCTTCCGATTAACCCGAAATTTGACGCGTCAACATCTGATTTCGTGTTGTAATACTCCACAAGCGTGTCAATGTCCTTTACCGTTTCCAAAAACGCCGCGGGAGCTTGTATCGGTCCGTCCTGCGACTCGCCGCTGCCGGCACAATCAATAGAAACAGCGCAAAAGCCCTCCGCAGCAAGGTTTGCCGCATAGTCCGGATCCTTGTGCCAGCCGCCGCCGTGTATCTGTATAAGGAGCGGCTTCGGTGCGCCATCGTTTTTCTTTACTTCATAAAGCGGTATGCCGTCTATTTCCAGCTTCCGCACGGAATAACCATCTTTTGTATAACCCTCATAACTGCCTTTATATTCGTCGGGAATAGGCATCTGCTTTACCTGCGCGTAAAACTCGTCAATTTCCGTCTTAAACTCCACAGGCTCTGTCGAATAATCCTCGGGCATTGTGTGCGAGGCAGGCACAGGCGCGGGTGCGTCTGCGTATTGTTCATCCTCCTCCGAGGGCGTTTCCGGGACTTCGGAGGTTGAACTCTCCGAAGATGAGGTTGACGTTGAGCTTGAAGACGAAGTTGAAGATGAACTCGACGAGCTTACCTCCAAGGAGGACTGTTCGCTATCGGACGGCTCTTCGGGAGCGCACCCCGAAAGCATCAAAACCGCCGCCACCGCCGCCGCAAGAATTTTCTTTTTCAAAAAATGCTCCTTTCCACTAAAAAAGTCCCCGCCCACACTTGGGGACGAGAACTAACCCGTGTTACCACTCCAATTCGCGAAAATCCTCTCGGAAAATCGCCTCTGCCGCGCCTGACAGCGCGCCTCTCTGTAACGGGAGAACCCGTAACGGACTATTTGCAAAATAAGCGTTCGCCCGTTCTGCTCGGGGGCGAGTTATCTCCCTGCCGCCCTGCCGTTTCGCACCAAACAACGGCTCTCTGGAAAAGCGCGCAGATTCTTTTTCCCCTTCAACGCATTTTCAATATTCATTATGTATTAGATTATAACACGCTTTTTCAAATTTGTCAAGGGGATTTTAAAATTTTTATCGAAAAATGCTTGACAATATGTTGTGTATGTGATATACTGTATGTAACAAAATGCCTTATCAAGAGTGGCTTAAAGCGAATAACAAAGGCGTGTTGGCAGGACGCCAACAGCGAATTAACAAAGTTGTCGGCACGGATGCCGACAACCAAAAAATTCGCCGGGCATTGACGCCGACGCCCAAAAATTCGCGGGGGACTGGTCCCTTAAAGCCCGGCAACCACCGATTTTCGGTTTTCGAGGGTCGGAACGGTGCTACTTCCTGCGGCGATATCGCCGAGAGATAAGGAGTGAACGGATTTTACTGCTCGCTCCTTGAAAGCGAGCATTTTGTTTGCCAAAAACGGCTGAACAGAAAGGAATGTACACATGAACACAAGAAAATTCTTCACCTCGGAAAGCGTTACCGAGGGACACCCCGACAAGATCTGCGACAACATCTCCGACGCGGTGCTTGACGCTATTCTCGAGCAGGATCCCATGGGGCGCGTTGCGTGCGAGACCACCACGACGACGGGTATGGTTATGGTTATGGGAGAAATTACCACTACGGCGCAGGTGGATATTCCCGCGATTGTCAGAAAAACTGTCCGCGAGATCGGCTACACCAGCTCGGAATACGGCTTTGACGCGGATTCCTGCGCGGTGTTTACAACTATTGACAAGCAGTCTCCCGACATTGCCATGGGCGTAAACAACGCCTTAGAAGGCAGAGAACAGAACGCCTGCGATACGGGCGCGGGAGATCAGGGCATGATGTTCGGGTTCGCGTGCTCAGAAACGCCCGAGCTTATGCCTATGCCGATTAGCCTTGCTCACAAGCTTGCGAAAAAGCTTACCGAGGTGCGCAAAAACGGCACATTGCCGTATCTTCTCCCCGACGGCAAAACTCAGGTTACCGTTGAATACGACGGAAACAAGCCCGTGCGCGTTGATACCGTGGTTGTTTCGTCACAGCATCTGGCTTCCGCGACGCTTGAGCAAATCCGTGCGGATATCATCGAAAAGGTAATCAAGACCACCGTGCCCGCGGAACTCCTTGACGGGAACACAAAATATTTCGTAAACCCGACGGGGCGGTTTGTTGTGGGCGGTCCTATGGGCGACAGCGGTCTTACGGGGCGCAAAATAATCGTTGATACATACGGCGGGTATTCCCGTCACGGCGGCGGAGCGTTTTCGGGAAAAGACCCGACAAAGGTTGACCGTTCGGCGGCGTATATGGCGCGTTATGTGACGAAAAACATAGTCGCGGCGGGACTTGCCGAGCGCGCGGAGTTACAGCTCGCTTACGCTATCGGTGTTGCCGCGCCCGTTTCGGTTATGGTGGATACGTTCGGCACGGGGAAAATTCCCGACGACAAGATTGCCGAGGCTGTACAAAAAGAATTCGACCTCCGTCCCGCGGCTATTATCGAGACGTTGAAGCTTCGCCGTCCGCAGTACCGCGCTGTCGCGGCTTACGGGCATATGGGGCGCGAGGATCTGGACGTTATGTGGGAAAAGACCGACCGCGTTGACGATTTGAAAAAATATCTGTAAAAATTGAACTTCATTATTAAGGCTCTCCGATTTGGAGAGCCTTTTTTTGTTTCGGTTCGGGGATTTCCGCGGTAAAATCCCGTACCGGCGCGTCCGAAAAATTATACTGGCAGTAGACCAAATTTGATTTTGAATATGCTATAATACATTTAGACAGAAAAATGCAGTTTATATTCCTCGTTTTCGAGGCGAATATAAAAATTATTTTGAAAGGAGTTTTAAAGAATGAATTATCAGCCGGTATGCATTTATTGTGGTAAAGCAGGACCTATCTACGGACGTTCTTCACGCCCTACAAGCACTCCTCCTTCGATAAGCGGAAGATGTCCTTCTTCTCCCGATGGGAAGCACGCACCCAGATGGGAAGAAGCGTAAACATCTTCGCTTGTCGGAACAGCCGTCGATTTTTCGGCGGCTGTTTTGTTATACAATAATCTCGTTCGCGAACGGGGGATTTTTCTATTTAAGCGTTAAAATCCAGTCAAGCAGGCTTAACGCAAGCTTTGCCTGTTCGGCGGACATCAGTTTAACCTTTTGGGCGGCGGCTTCCGCAAATCCGCCCTGTTCTGCCTCTTTGCGCTGCGTTCCCAGAAGAAGAACGTCGGGAGTTGTTTCCAGTGCCTCGCAGAGCTTCATCAGCACATCTATGCTCGGCACGGAGGACGCTCTCTCAATATTCGAGAGATATTTATCCGAAAGCTCCGCCATTTCGTTTACCTGCCATTGCTTTAAACCAAGCTCGCGGCGGCGGTCAGCTATTCTCCTGCCAAGCTCCTTGTAATCCACATAAAACACAAAAAATCACCTCATACTATAATTGTACACTTATAGTATTACCATAAAAACCTAATTTAAGGTGAAATTTCACTTGACAATATGAATTATTTGTGATATACTGATATTGTGGATCCCGCGTATGAGCTTCTATGGGGGTATTATGAAAATTCGCATAAACAGGAGAACAATTCGCCGCACATTTACGGGAAGAAAAACCGTTCCGCCCGAGAAATTCAAGATAACGAAATGCCGCACACACAACGTCTTGTTTATCGCTGCTGTAATCATTTTAGCAATCGTCTGAACATGCGGGATTCACAAACGCCCCCGAACCGAGGGCGTTTTGTTTTGCAAAAAAATCTCCCCCCGAACATCAGTCCGGAGGGAGCATTTTTCTTTTTTAATTAAACCTTGAGGTGTCAATTCGGTTGAGAGCGCGTTTCAGCTTCGCGTCCGCAAGCAGCAGCTCTTTATCGCTCTTTGCTGCTTTAATGCGCTCCTCGGCGGTCGCTTTCGCGGCGTTCGCGCGATCCACGTCGATCTCGTCAGACCACTCGCAGGTCTGCACCAGTATCGTCGTCATCTCCTTCGACACCTTGATTATCCCGCCCGACGTCGCCGCGCGGCGGAAATCTCCGTTTATCATAATCCGCATCTGACCAATGCCCAATGCCGCGCAATACGGCTCGTGACCGTTCAGAATGCCGACGTCGCCGACTGTTGTGCGGACGATTATCTGCTCGGTCTCGCCGTCAAACACGGTCTTTTCGGGCGTGATGATCTTTAACTTAAACGGTGTCATAGGGTTTTCCTTTCCGTATCAGAGATAAGTTACTTCGCGCTCTTCGCTTTTTCGACAGCCTCGTCAATCGTTCCCACAAACAGGAACGCCGACTCGGGCAGATCGTCATGTTTTCCGTCGATAATTTCCTTAAAGCCGCGGATAGTTTCCTTCAGCGGAACATACTTGCCCTGCATACCCGTAAACTGCTCCGCAACCGAGAAGGGCTGCGACAGGAAACGCTGGATCTTTCTGGCTCTGGATACCGTCAGCTTATCCTCGTCGGACAATTCGTCCATACCGAGAATTGCGATAATATCCTGAAGCTCGTTGTAACGCTGGAGAATTGCCTGAACAGCACGCGCAACCTCGTAATGCTCTTTCCCGACAATCTGCGGGGTGAGAATTCTGGAAGTGGACTCCA
>CANRIQ010000078.1 GCA_947630655.1 uncultured Clostridia bacterium
TCTCGGTTTTATTAGCGTCAAGGTCAACTATCGGAAAAATTCGGATTTCCTTGCAGACCCGAAGCATTTCGGTCATTTCGCTGATATGAAATATACATAAGCAAAAAATGGGAGCTTAATCCGATGTCAAAATGACCGTTTTCATACGGCATCCTGTCGGGCAGATTACAGCATATGTATCTCTGCTCCGCTTTGCCCGCTTAGTAATCCTCAAGAAAAAGCCGCATTGCGGACATACGGGTATTTTCAAGCTCCTCTAAATTTTTTATGTGCGTCCAGACATAGTTGTCGGTATTTTCGCTCATTTGCTTCATTACAACATCGCGCACCTCGTCAATGCGCCCGCGGATTTCCTCTGTCGAAAATTGATAAATAGGGTCAAACGAGGTGATATTATGCCCTTGCCTTGTCGCCTCGCAGTTGAAGCTCGCAGGACCGTCCCCAAACCCCGCAATTTTCTTTTTCATATCCTCGTCGTTCAGCAGGAACATAAGCCTGTACTCCGCAAGATTTCTCCCCCACGGAACAACGCTGTTCAACTTAAAAGCCATTTTAATTCCTCCGAAATTTAATCTCAATTTATCCCATTATACCATAAATTCGCAAGAATTTATGGTATAATTGTCCATTACCGCACGGAGCAAAATTTTGGAAAAATTTTGCGGATGTGCGTGGACATGAGCGGTATAATAATCGCAGGGCGATTATTATACCACAATTTTCCCCAAAAAGCAACCCCCCGAATTATTTTCGGGAATTTTTTTCCCCCTCGCGTAATAGATTTAATTTTAGACGAATGTACAAGCCGCGGGAGTGAGAATTATGGACGTTATTTCTTTTGTAAGCGACAATATCGTGTGGGGTGTGCCGACGCTTGCTTTAATGCTGTTTTCGGGGATTTTCTTCTCGGTGAAAACAGGTTTTTTTCAGGTAAGACAGTTTCCGCATATTCTCCGAAAAACCGTTTTCGCTAAACCCGAAAAAAGCGGCGGAATTTCCCCGTTCGCGTCAATGTGCCAGACGCTTGCGGCAACTCTCGGCACGGGGAATATCGTCGGGGTCGCAGCCGCGCTTTCGATAGGCGGCGCAGGAGCGGTTTTCTGGATGTGGGTATCGGCGATTTTCGGCATGATGACGGGCTTTGCGGAGAACGTCCTCGGAATTTTGTACCGCAGAAAGCACGGCGAAAAATACTTCTCGGGAGCGATGTACTACATTCGCGAAGGGCTGTCTGAGCGCGAAAAAACGCGTTTTCTGGCGCGCCCGCTGTCGGTGATGTTCGCTTTAATGTGCGTTGTCGCGGGCTTCGGCATGGGCAGCGCGGCGCAGATGAATTCCGCGTCCGAGGCACTTTCGGCGTCGTTCGGAATACCCCCGCTCGTCACGGGGATAGTTTTAGCCGCTCTCGCGGGAGTTATCATTTTCGGCGGCGTAAAGCGAATTTCCGCGTTTACGGCAAGGCTTGTGCCGATAATGTCGGGGCTGTATATCGCGGGCTGTCTGTACATAATTATAGCTAATTTCGCACAACTTCCCTCGGCTTTTTCGGCAATTTTCCGTTCGGCGTTCGGACTCTCTCAAATAGGCGGCGGAATTGCGGGCGCGGCGGTAAAAAGCGCGTTTTCAACGGGCATAAAGCGCGGCGTATTCTCAAACGAGGCGGGACTTGGAACGTCCGTTTTCGCGCATTCCCAAAGCGAAATCAAGGACCCCGTCGAGTGCGGCATGTGGAGCGTTTTCGAGGTGTTTTTCGACACTGTTTTTATGTGCGGAATTACCGCGGTAATGCTGCTTACGGCGCGGTGCAACGCCCCGCTTATGGATAACGCTTTAAATTGCGTTACTGAAAAAACGCAGTATTTTCGCGTGGTCGACAGCAATTCATTTTTTACAGACGGAATTTTGCTCCCCGAAAAAATAAAATGTACGGGCGTTCACGGCGAGGAATTTTTCGCAAAAACGCCCTCCCTGACGGTTTATACAAATCTGTTTTCGGTAACGGGAATTGTCGAAAACGGCGAAATAATTTCCGCGAAAATCGAGCCCGTGCGCGGGTCGGGATTATGCGAAAGAGCGTTCGCGTCGCAGTTCGGAAAACCCGCGGGCGCGGTGCTGTCGATACTGATAACCATGTTCGCATTTTCGACGGTAGTGGGGTGGAGCTTTTACGGCGCGGAATGCTGCGAATTTCTGTTCGGGGAACGCTCCCGAAAAATATTCTGCGCGGCGTTTGTCGTGTTCTCGGCGGTCGGCGCGAATTTCAGCATGACCGCCGCATGGGGCGTTGCCGATATCTTAAACGGTCTTATGGCGATCCCGAATTTAATTGCCGTACTCTGCCTTTCGGGGAAGGTTTTTTCCGAGGTCCGGCGGTACGAAAAAGCGGCTTCCGCAAAACGGAAACCGCCAAAACGCGTTAAACGCCGGGCTTAGCCTTAAAGGAAAGGCAGTCGGTGCACTGAACGACAGTGGGGTTCGCCTCGTGAGTGCCGACTTCGATTCTGTCAAGAGAGCAGTAATCATCGCAGCAGCAGTGGTGTTCGCAGTTGTGGATAGTGCAGCCGATGTGTTTGTTTGCAAATTCGGTTCCCATAGTAATTCCCCTTTCAAAAAAATACAGCATATCGCTGTAACAGTATTATGCTCCGTAAAATCACTGTTATGACAGGAGAATTTTTCCTAAAATTTTCTGTAATTTCTAGGCGGGGAAAATATTATCACAAAAAACCAGCACACAGCCGCTGAATACAAAAATCTTCCGACGAACTCTGCAAAAAATGTCACGCACATTTTGTTATTTCCCGAAATATTTCTTCAGCTTGTGTTCGGTTTCGAGAATATTCCCGAAAATCCCGAAAACCTGCAAAAATGCAGCCGCCGTCACCGTCCACGCAAAAACGTTTTCGGGAAGCTTAAACACAATTCCCGCCGCGCACATCGCTGCCGATAAAAATAAAATAACAACATGCGTGAAAAAGGTAGTTTTCCCGAAATGAAGCTGCGCGAAAGCCCAAGCATCGGGCGACTTTTGCGCAAGCTTTGACTTGTAGGAAGCTCCCATATCCATATAATCCGGCGGAAAACGCCAGATAAGCCCCGCAATAGCCATTATAGTCAGCGGTTCAAGCAGCATACAAACGCCGCAGATTATATATTCTCCTAGATCAGTCATCTTTTCCGCCCCGCTTTCTGCGCTTGACGCATTCCGTCAGAAGATATTCAATATGCCCGTTTATCGAGCGGAAATCGTCCTCCGCCCAGTGCGCAAGCTCCGCGTAAAGCGAAGCCGAGAGCCGCAGCGGAACCTGCTTTTTCGCGTCTTTTTCGGGAGTTTTTTTCTCGCTCAAGCTCTCACTCCTTTCGCGTTCGGAATTTGTCAGGAAACATTCACGTTTCCACGTCTCCGAGAACCGATTTCATAATCTCGTCGATTTCCTCGTCGGTAATTTCGTATTTCATCACAATCGGGGATAAATTCCCGTAAAAGCCGTTCACCGCGTTTTCGTCAAGTCCCGCGAATTCCGCGGCGGTTTTCACCTTCATTTTTTTAAGGAGCTTTGAAATCTCCTTTTTCGCCTTAACGTTCAAATTATTCAACCCTTTCCGTTTTTGCGGGGAATTTTTTGCAGATAAATATTGAAAGCACAACCAGCGCGGCAGTGAAAATCACCATATAAATGTAGATTGCGGCAAGCGGCAAAATTCCAACCTGATACATCGCCGCGGGCGCGTCAAGCAGCGCATGCAGCAAGATTGCAGCAGGGAAGAGGAGGATTTTCCTGCTGCCTGCCGACTTATACACGATAACGGCAAAGCAGACGTGCGCGGTCATTGCGATAATCCGCTCGAAAAGCGAAGCCGCGCCCAGCGCGAACGTCGTGCCCGACAGAGCTTCAAGCTGCAGAGAAAGCTGCGTTGCAATATTCGTGTTGCCCTGCGCGGACATTTCGATGAATTTTTCCGCGCCCATAGAGTTGACCGAAAGCCCGATTGCAAAATACGATATGAAATTCACCCCAAGCAAAAACGCCGCCTCAAAGCCGCCGTGACCCAAGCCGCCCAAAATCGCGTTTTTTGTGGTCAGGCGGTTTTTCATAATCGTCCTGAACGCCACAAACCGCCTCGTCTCCTCGAAAACTCCCGCCGCAAGCGCGCCGTAAATCACATAAAAAGCCTTGTTGTTGCCGATTACGGGCAGCATTATCGAATGAAGTAATTGCTCCAAAATCAGCGCGAATACTACGAACACGCCCATTCCGACCACCGCGGACAGCTTCCATGCGTCCTTGTTTTTGAAGCAGTAGAAAAGCATCGCGCCGAGGGGAATAATTATCCCGAGCGCGCCGAAAATCCCGAATGTCACCAGAGCCTCAGTTGAAAATTCCATAAAAACCCCCGATTAGTAGATAGACCCGCTGTTTACAATCGGCTGCGCGTCCTTGTTGCCGCAGAGCACCACCAGCAGGTTGCTTACCATCTGCGCCTTGCGCTCCTCGTCAAGCTCGCACACATTGCTCTCCGAAAGCTTTTGCAGAGCCATTTCAACCATTCCGACAGCTCCGTCCACAATCTTCTGCCGAGCCTCGATAATCGCCGTCGCCTGCTGCCGCTGGAGCATTGCCGCGGCAATTTCCTGCGCATAGGCAAGATGAGTTATCCTCGCCTCGATAATTTCAAGCCCCGCAATATCAACCCTCTGCTGGAGGATTTCCTTCAGCTTTTCGGCAACCTCCGACGACGACCCGCGAAGCGTTTTTTCGTCGGAATCGGTAGAATCATACGGATAGCACCTTGCAACGTCCCTCAGTGTGGAATCCGCCTGTATCGACAGGAATGTCTGGAAATTCTCAACGTTGAAAACGGCTTTTGCAGTGTTGACAACCCGCCAAGTCACCATAATCCCGACTTCTATCGGGTTTCCCGAAAGGTCGTTGATTTTCTGCTTTGCGTTGTTGTGAGTCATAGTCTTAAGCGACAGCTTCCTCGAAATATTGCTGACTGTATAAGCGTTCCCGGACGGTGCGGTATTCACCACCGCACCGCTTCTGGGAGCGACGGGAGAAGCGAAGATGTTGACGAAAAAGAACCCCTCTTTTTTAAGCGTGCCGATGTATTTACCGAACAAAGTCAGCACCAACGCCTCATTCGGGCGCATAACCTTAAGCCCCAGAAACGGCACCCACCCGAATGTTACCCAGATAATGCTTACCGCCATAAGCAAGCCGCCCAAAATGCTCTCTTCGTTGTTTTCCAGCGTAACCGCCGCGGCGATTATCCCGAAAAATGCCACTATGTACAAAAGTATCGTCAGAAACAGCACCAGCCACCCGCTTGCGGGGTGAAGCTCCTTTTCCTCGTAAACCATTTTCTTGTTTTCCATAAAATTACCTTCTTTCTGCTGAATTAAAATGATATCAAAATGATATCTTAATGAAATTATAGCACCTAATTCCCGATTTGTCAAGTGCATTTTTAAAAATTTCACAAAAAAACCGCCCGAAGAAACCCCCGGGCGGCGAGATATTATTTAATTTACGCGTTCATCATCTGCTTTATCAGCTCCTGAAGCCGTTCGACAGCATTTTTCGGGTCGAGCTTTTCGGACAGCGTCTTGTCGCGCGACGACAGCTCAAACACGCCCTCGTCGAGGTTTCGCGGGCTTACTACCACGCGCAGCGGCACTCCGAGCAGATCCGCGTCCGAGAACATAACTCCCGCGCGGACGTTTCTGTCGTCGTAAATAACCTCAACTCCCGCGTTCTGCAAATCGTCGTACAGCTTGTCCGCGGCGGATTTTACGCGCTCGTCATCGGGTCTCACCGCGCACAAATGCACCTGCCACGGCGCGATAGCCATAGGCCAGATCGGACCGAAATCGTCGTGCGAAGCCTCGCAAACCGACGCCGCAAGCCGCCCCACGCCAATTCCGTAGCAGCCCATTATCGGCACCTTTTCCGCGCCGTCCGCGTCAAGGTAGGTCATTCCCATGGACTTTGAGTATTTTGTCCCAAGCTGGAATATATTTCCAACTTCAATTCCCCGTGAAATGGTAATCGCGTGTTCGCCGCATTCGGGGCAAATTCCGCCGTCGATAATTTTCGCAAAATCGCGGTATTCCGCGTTCGGAACATCGCGCTGCATATCCAGCCCCGTCATGTGAAAATCCGTCCTGTTCGCGCCGCAGACGAGGTTGTTGAGATTTTTCAGCGACTCGTCGAACAGCACGGTGCAGGGGGCGTTTACCTTAAGGTTCACAGGACCGATAAATCCCGCGCAGATGCCGCATTCCTCGTCGATAACTGCGGGACGGATATCGCAGCCGAGGAAATTCGTAAGTTTGGTTTCGTTCACGTCCAGATCCCCGCGAATGAAAAGAATTACAAACTCGTCGCTCGGGATTTTCTGATAAACAACAGCCTTCGCGGACTTTTCGGGGGCGGTTTTCAGAAATTCGCAAACTTCCTCGATTGTGTGGCAGTTTGGAGTATTCACCTCGGCAAGATTTTCTGAATTTTCGTCGCGGACGTTCTCGATAATCGACTTTGCCGCCTCAACGTTCGCGGTATAGCCGCATTTTTTGCAGATTGCGATAGAATCCTCGCCGATAGGGGTCAGCAGCATAAACTCGTGGGAAACGCTTCCTCCCATCATGCCGCTGTCGGACTTCACGGAGATAACCCCCTTCGCGCCGCAGCGTTCGTAAATGCGCTCATATGCCTTGTGCATGCGCTTGTAATATTCCTCCAGATCCTCCTGCGAGGTGTGGAAGGAATATGCGTCCTTCATGGTAAACTCGCGCACGCGGATAAGACCGCCGCGCGGACGCGCCTCGTCGCGGAATTTCGTCTGTATCTGATAGATCATAAACGGATATTTTGTGTAGGAATTCGCATATTCCCGCACAAGCTGAACCGCCGCCTCCTCGTGGGTCATTCCGAGAACCATCGGCTGGCGGTTTCGGTCGGTAAAGCGCAAAAGCTCCGCGCCGATAGATTCGTATCTCCCCGATTCCTGCCAGAGCGTCGCGGGCATAACTACGGGGAACAGCACCTCCTGCCCGTCCGCCGCGTCCATTTCCTCGCGGATAATCTGTTCTATTTTTCGGGTAACTCTCTTAAGCGGCGGGAAGCTCGAAAAAATGCCGTTCGCGACGTATTTAATGTAGCCGCCGCGCACCATAAGCGCGTGGGAATCGATCTGGCAGTCCGACGGACGTTCTTTAAAGCGGTCGCCGATAAGCTTGTTAAGTTTCATTTTCTATCTCCTTTATTAAGTAAAAATAATCGCTATTTTTAATTATACCACTTTATAGTTATTTTTTCAAGTAGGTAAATAAAAAAAGGCTGACGATAAGCCCACATCTACGTCGTCAACGACTTGATCGGCAGCCACAAAGGCTAGCCGACAAGCCGTTTCCAGCGTTTTGCGCAGAGCGCATAATGCGGTATCTGCGGGCTTCTCCCCAGCCTTTGGAGACTATTTTAGTAACCGAATTTTCGCTTAGGCATATAATTTTCCAAGAGGTGATTTTTATATGCTGATAGAGATAGAATACGACCGCCGCGCCGCAGTGCGGTACGCGCTTAACTGGGCGTTTGCGCGAAATCCCCGTTTTTACGATTTTCAGGACATCGGCGGCGATTGCACGAATTATGTTTCGCAGTGCCTGTACGCGGGCTGCGGGGTGATGAATTACACCCCCGAAACGGGTTGGTATTACGTCAATTCCAACAACCGCGCCCCCGCCTGGACGGGAGTGAATTTTTTGAGGGAATTTCTGCTTAATAACACGGGCGTTGCCGTGTACGCCGAGGAAGCACCTCTGTCGGAGCTTCGGCGCGGCGATATAATCCAGCTTATAAATCCCGCGGGAAGATATTATCACACATTGTTCATTTCCGAGATTTTCAGCCCTGCAACACCCGAAAATATCTTCGTCTGCGCACACTCAATCGACGCGCGCAACAAGCGTCTTTCGACCTACAACTACGCCGACCTTACGGGATTTCATATCCTCGGCGCACGCAAGGAGATAAAGGACTTAAACGAGCTGAATGAAGACTAGCTTTAAGAACAGGAGAGAATTATGTATATTTACATCGTACAGCCGGGAGACAATTTAACGATTTTGTCGCGGCGTTTCGGCATTCCCGTAAACAGGATTGCCGCAGACAACGCTTTGCGTTTTCCGAACAAACTCGCCGTAGGTCAGGCACTCGTGATAATGTCGGACAGTATGACCTATGAAATCCGCGAGGGACAGACGCTTTATTCCATCTCGCAGGAATTAGGCGTGCCGCTTGAAACGCTTCTCGAGGCAAATCCCGATATAAACCCCATTGCGTTGAGAGTTGGGGAGACTATAACGGTTCCTCTTGAAAACAACATCCGCCGCAGACCCGCCGTAGTAAACGGCTTTGCATACCCGAGCATAACCGAAAATGCATTAAACTGCACATTGCCGTTTATGACGTTTCTGTCGCCGTTTTCCTATTCGGTAACTCCGTCGGGAGAGCTTATCGCGCCCGCCGCGGACGATCTCATTTACCGTTCCGTGAGAAGTGCGGTAATGCCGCTTATGGTGGTCACCAACATCTTTGACGGCACATTTTCAACCGAGGTGCTGTCGCAGATATTAGCCGACGAAGCCGCGCGGGAGCGTCTTGCGGAGTCGATAGTTTACGAGCTTAAAAACAAAGGCTATTACGGGGCTTTGCTGGATATGGAGTATATTTCACCCGACGATCGCGAAAGCTATAACGAATTTCTGGCGGACATCTCCGAGCGGCTGCATATTCTGGGTTATATT
>CANRIQ010000079.1 GCA_947630655.1 uncultured Clostridia bacterium
CGCGAGTACCGCTTAGAGCTTGTCAAGGGGCAGTCTGCGCGGCTTTTGTGCGGGTATATTTACGCGTCGGCAGGGGAGGGCGAGTCCACGCAGGACCTCGTTTTCGGCGGGCATCGGCTTGTCTGCGAGAACGGCGAAACGCTTGCCGACAGCGGGCTGTACACCACGGGGCTTACGGTGAGCGAGATTGACGTCGAACGGCTTGCGTTCGAGCGGTGGAGGAATACCTCGTTTGTTGTAAATAAAGAAGATATACAGACTGTAATATTCTCGCTTGATGAGATAGCCGAAACTCCGCTTACACGGAAATTCGACCCCGCGCCCTTCGTTCCCGGGGACGATACCGAAAAAGCGCGCCGTTGTGCGGATATTCTCGCAATGCAGGCGCACGGGCTCGCAAAGCGCGTGAAGCACACGGGCTGTAAAAGCGTTGTGGTGGGCGTGTCGGGCGGTCTGGATAGCTGTCTGGCGTTGTTGGTGTGCGTGGAGGCAATGCGAATTCTGAACCGCCCGAATTCCGACATAATTGCGATAACCATGCCGTGTTTCGGCACTACGCAGCACACAAAATCCAATGCCGAGCGTCTTTGCCAGATTTTGGGTACAACTCTGCGTATAATTGATATTTCAGACACCGTCCGTTCGCATTTTTTGGATATTTCGCATGATGAAAACGTTTACAATGTTGTCTACGAAAACGCCCAGGCGCGAATGCGAACCCAGGTTCTGATGAACGTCGCAAACGCCGAAAACGGCTTGGTTATCGGCACCGGCGACCTTTCGGAGCTCGCACTCGGGTGGGCGACCTACAACGGCGATCACATGAGCATGTACGGTGTGAACAGCTCCGTGCCGAAGACGCTGGTGCGGCATATAGTGCGGCTTTACGTCGATTTGACGGCTGATGAGGAGCTGCGGGAGGTGCTGCTGGCGATCTTTAACACGCCCGTCAGTCCCGAGTTAATCCCTCCCAAAAATGGGGAAATTTCCCAGATAACCGAGGACCTTGTCGGACCCTACGAGCTGCACGATTTCTTTTTGTACTACGGAATTCGGCGCGGTTACCCCCCGAAAAAGGTCTACAGAATCGCGAAAACGGCGTTTTGCGGAAGCTATTCCGACGAAATTGTCAAAAAATGGTTATCGACGTTCTACAGGCGGTTTTTCGCCCAGCAATTCAAGCGGAGCTGCCTGCCTGACGGCGTGAAGGTCGGCTCGGTTACGCTGTCTCCGCGCGGCGACTGGCGGATGCCGTCGGATGCGTGTGCCAGAATTTGGCTGGAAGAAATTGAAAATTTGCCATAAAATGTAAATTAGATTTGTGCAAATTAGCTAAAAATACAGGGAGCAATTTGGTGAGATGATACGCAAAATTAAGAAAAAATTGTTACATTTTTACACAAACGGCAGCATAGCCGAGGATTTTGTGGCGTCTCGCCGCGCGAAAATCGCGAAACTGCGCGGGATAACGCGCCTGTGTTTTTACCTGCACTGCGCCGCCGCGCTGCTTTGCATCGGGCTTTCGTACCTGCTCGGGGCGGGCTATTCCGTGATTTACGTTACGGTCTGCGCGCTGATTTCGGCGTGGTTTTCGATGTTCGCGGCGGGCGATTTGATGGTCGTGAAGATAATTTCCTGCGCGCTTGACGCGGCATTTTCGGCATTGGGATTTGTCGCGGGGGCTTATTTTGAGCCGCGCGGCGCGTTTTTCGCGTGCGGCGGGATAATGGCGGCGATGATTTTCGCGGCTGTTGCGGTGATAATTTCGGGTGCTGCGCGCGAGTTTCTCGAGGAATATTCGCCAATTCAAATTCGCCGCGAGGACTACACGCTTCTGCCCGGCAGCACTCCCGAAACGGGGGAAGCTGCCGAAAAGGAGGAGGAAATCCCGCCCCTGCCGCCGCTTACAAGCGAGATGCGCGAGCTTGCAAAACAGCTTCGCGACATCATCTGCACGGAGCAGGAAAAGGACGCGTTTTCAAAGAAAAATTCGGGGTGAAAATTGATTGATTTTTCGCGTGTTTTATGAGGCTGATTTTTGAGTGATTTTGGCTCAACAACGCCAATTTTCGAGGTTCAACAAATTGTTCAATTTCGTCTCATTTTCTACAACTTTTTAAACTCAAAATTGTCAATCAATTTCTGGAGGAAAAATGACGCAAAAAAGCAGCGGATTTTCGGTGAAAAAACTCGCGTATTCGGCGGTGCTGATTTGCTTTGCGGCTGCGCTGTCTGCGCTGGAAACCGCGCTGCCGCCTATAGTCCCGATAACGGGCGTGCGGGTCGGTCTCGCCAACGTTGTGACGCTGTTCGTGCTGTACATCGGGGGCAGCTGGAAGCCCGCAGACGCGCTTTGTATTGCGGTTTTACGGTGTTTTCTCGCGTCGCTGATCGTCGGCTCGATGCTAAGCGCGGTCTACGGTCTTGTCGGGGGAATTGCTGCATGGGGAGCAATGATTTGCGCGAAAACGGTGTTTTCCAAAAAAGCCGATAATCCGCGCTGTCAAGCCAAATTCATGCCGTTTACGGGCGTTTTTGGAGCAGTATTTCACATCGTCGGTCAGATGGCAACGGCAGTCGTGTTTTACGGCACGTTTTCGATCCTCGCGTATGCGCCGATACTGCTTGCGAGCGCGATTTTGGGCGGGTTATTTACCGGATTTTTAAGTTACTTAACTTTAAATAAGTTACCGAAAAAGTTGTTGGAAAATATACGCAATGTATAATTTATTCGTTATAATGAACATTTTCGGAGGTGAAAAATTGTGAAATTGTTACTAATCGATGGTAACAGCATAATGAACCGTGCGTTCTATGGAATAAGGGCTCTGTCCAACAGAAACGGGTTTCCGACAAACGCGCTGACGGGCTTTCTGAATATATATCACAAGCTTATGAAGGAGGAGCAGCCCGATAGAATTGCGGTCGCGTTTGATCTCAAAGCACCGACGTTCAGACACAAATTATACAGAGAGTATAAAGCAACCCGACATGCGATGCCTGATGATTTGGTAATTCAGATGCCGGTCATCAAGGATATATTGCGCGGAATGGGCGTAAATGTGGTTGAATGTGAAGGATACGAGGCTGACGACATAATCGGGACGTTGTCAAACTGGGCGTCGGATCGAGGCGCGAAATGTGTGATAATGACGGGCGATCGCGACAGTTTTCAGCTTGTAAATGAGCGTGTTACGGTACGGCTGGCGACCAACAAAGAGGATATTTTTTACACACCTGAGAAGATTTCTGAGGTTTATAAGGTTACTCCCAGGGAAATGCTGGAAGTTAAGTCGCTAATGGGCGACAGTTCCGACAATATTCCCGGGGTTGCAGGCGTCGGCGAGAAGACTGCTCTGACTTTGATACAAAAATATCATTCTTTGCAATTTATATTAGACAATCTTGCAGAAATTGATGTTACGAAAAATCTTCGCGCAAAGCTTGAGGCGGGAGCGGAGAGCGCGGTTTTGTCGCATAAGCTCGGCGAAATTTGCTTAACCGCGCCGGTTTCGCTGAACATGGACGACTACAAAATTACCGAGGGCGATCACGCGAAGGCTGCCGGAATTTTGCAAGAGCTTGACATGCTTTATGCAATTAAGAAGTTAAATCTTAATGATGTTAAGCCTGCGGCTGTCACGCTGCCGGAACGTGCGAAAACCGAGGAAAAGCCTGCTGTTAAGCCAAATATTGCCCCTGATGAGGTGAAATTCTGCGATGATGCGCTGAATGTCATTCTGATTGACGGGGAAATCACGGTTTTTCGCGGAACGGTGCGGGCTGACGGGGATTTGAAGTCTCTGCTTGAGAGCGATGAGCCGAAGCACACCGACAACGCGAAGGCTATTTTTTCGATCTGCCAAAATGCAGGAATTGAAATGCAAAATGTCATTTTTGACGCGACGCTGGCGGCGTATTTGCTGGACGTGAATGCTAAGGATTACGAGCTGAAGCGGCTCTCTGAGCATTATCACGTCGATTACAGCGATAATTCCCCGAATGTTGAGCTTTATAAGGCACTTTTTTCGGAAGTTTGCGCTCAGGGAATGTTGAAGGTTTTGCAAGAAATTGAAATTCCACTTGCAGAAGTCCTTGTTTCAATGGAACACGAGGGCGTTCGGCTGGACGTAAAGGGGCTGGAGGATTTTGGTAATGAATTAGTTCCCAAAATTAGCGAAATTGAGGAACAAATATACACTCTCGCCGGAAAAAAATTCAACATCTCAAGCCCAAAACAGCTCTCCGTTGTGCTGTTTGAGGAGCTTGGGCTGCCCGCGGGACGAAAAAAATCAACCGGCTATTCGACCGACTCCGAGACGCTGGAGGGGCTGCTTGACAAACACCCGATAATTAGCCCGATTTTGGAGTACAGAAAGTTGACAAAACTTGTAAATACCTACGTCAAAGGGCTTCAAAATGCGGTTTCCGAGGACGGACGAATGTACACGACGTTCAAGCAGACCGAGACGCGGACGGGCAGGATCAGTTCTGCCGAACCTAATATCCAAAATATTCCTGTTCGTACAGAAATTGGAAGAAATTTTCGGAAATTTTTTGTTGCAGACCCCGGAAAAGTGCTGATTGACGCGGATTACAGCCAAATCGAGCTGCGCGTGCTGGCGTCGCTCGCCGACGACGAGGTGATGATTTCGACCTTCCGCGAGGGGCGCGACATTCACGCGGAGACCGCCGAGAGCGTTTTTCGGCGCGCGAAAGGGCAGTCTGATGCGGATTTGCGGCGAAAGGCAAAAGCTGTAAATTTTGGAATAATTTATGGAATTGGGGCGTTTTCGCTCGCCAAGGACATTGGCACGTCGGTCGGCGAGGCGAAGCAGTATATCGACGACTATCTCGGGCATTTTTCGGGGGTCAGGAGGTATATGGAAACGATTACATCGTCTGCTGAAGCCGATGGATACGCAGTTACATTTTTTGGAAGAAGGCGGTTCATCCCGGAGATTTTGTCGACCAACAAGACCGTCAAGGCACTCGGCAAGCGGATCGCGATGAACATGCCGATCCAGGGGACGGCTGCCGACATCATCAAAATCGCGATGATTCGCGTCTACAAGCGGCTTCACAGGGAATTGCCCGAGGCGAAGCTGATCCTTCAGGTTCATGACGAGCTGATCGTCGAAGCCCCTGAAGCCGCATCACAAAAGGCTTTGCAGATTTTGCGCGAGGAGATGCAGGGTGCGGTGGAGCTTAAGGTTCCGCTTCCTGTTGATGCCAAAATTGGTAAAAGTTGGTTTGAGACGCATTAAATTTAGGTAAATTTTGTTTAATAATTACTTAAAGGGAGGACAATATGACAGCTTTTGGAACTTCTGACATTTTACTTCCAAATCTGGGAGCTGAAGAAATGCAAAAATGGGCGGTTGTGGCTTGCGATCAGTACACGGGCGAGCCCGACTACTGGAAAAAAACCTACGATTTTGTGGGAAATTCGCCCTCGACACTGAACCTGATTTTGCCCGAGATATACCTCGATTGCGACGATTGTGAGAAAAGAATTGAGAAGATCAACGAAACAATGTTTAGTTACCTAAATAATTGTTTGTTCAATTTGCACAAAGACTGCTTCATTCTGACCAGCAGAACCCAGGCGGACGGACGTGTGCGAAACGGCTTGGTTGGCGCAATTGACCTCGAAATGTACGATTATCATAAGGGCAGCAGCTCGCAGGTTCGCGCGACCGAGGCTACCGTCGCTTCGAGGATCCCTCCGAGGGTCAAAATCCGCATGAATGCGCCGCTTGAGCTGCCTCACATAATGATTTTGATCGATGATCCGGAATATACTGTTATTGAACCTCTGCTTGAAAAGAAATTACAGAGAGTATATAATTTTGATTTGATGAATAGCGGGGGACATTTAGAGGGGAAAATCGTCGAAAAAGAGGATGCTGCGGATGTTTTGTCAGCACTTGATAAACTGGCTGACAGAGCCAAATTCAACGAAAAATACGGCATTTCCGGAGCTGAAATTTTGCTGTATGCAATGGGCGACGGAAACCACTCTCTTGCAACGGCGAAGGAGTGCTACGAGCAGAAGAAAAAATGCGGTTCACCGGACGCAGAACTCGCTCGTTACGCGCTTTGCGAGGTTGTCAACCTGCATTCTCCCGCGCTGGAGTTTGAAGCTATACACAGAGTAATATATGATGTAGACGCTGATGACCTGTTGTGCAAAATGACGAAAGAACTCGGCTTATCCGAAAGCGGCGAGCAGCGTTTTAGGATCGTACTGAACGGAGAAATACGCGAATTCGGCATAACAAAGCCAAATTCTAACCTCACAGTAGGGTCTGTTCAGGCGTTTTTAGACAAATATTTACAGGAAAATGGTGGAAAAATCGACTACATTCACGGCGAAGACGTGGTGAAGTCGCTGTGCGAAAAGCGCGGTGTAATGGGAATTTTGCTGCCTGCGATGAAAAAATCGGAGCTGTTCCCGACGGTCATCAAGGACGGCGCGCTCCCTCGTAAAACGTTTTCAATGGGTCACGCGCACGATAAACGCTTCTACTGTGAGGCAAGAATTATTAGAAAATTACAAAATGTATAGTACACTATTGAGGTGAGCATAATATGGATCTTTCAATATTTTTCAAGAGCATAGTTGACCAAGACACATCAGCTATTGTTATCTGCGGGCTAGACCACAAGATATTGTATTTGAACCCCGCGGCGCGGGAACGTTACAAAAAACGCGGCGAACTTGTCGGGAAGAGCATTCTCGACTGCCACAACGAGCACTCGCGCGAGATGATTTTGCGCGTTGTGGAGTGGTTTTCGGAGAGCGTTTCGCACAACATTATTTTCACATATCACAACGAAAATGAGAATAAAGATGTGTACATGGTCGCGCTCAGGGACGATAACGGCAAGCTTATCGGCTACTACGAAAAGCACGAATACCGCTCTCCAGAATGCACAAAACCGTATGATTTTGGCTTAACAAAGCCGAATTCATGACATGAAAAAACAGGCGGTTTTCGCCTGTTTTTTGTATGCTCAACAAACCGCATAACAATGCGCTCTCACAGGATTTTTTCTTAAAAATACGATGATTTTGGCTTAACCACGCGGAAAATCGCACATCACACTTATTTCGATTTTTGCTCCCAGTGAGCGAGCGTTATCGCCTCAAACCCTTTGGGCGAGAGAATAGGCTTTGAAATGCGCTCCATTGTTTCGGCTGAAAGCGCACGGTTATGCGCAAATTCAGCCCCCGCCTTGCGAATTTCAGCAAGGTAACCCTCGCGCTGACGCTTCGCTTTTTCGGCGATGAAAAGCTCCCCCTCGGGGCAAAGAATGGCTGTGTAATGCCCTTCTCCGCAGATCAAGTCCAGCTCCTTCAGCAGCGCGGGGAACATCGGCTTCGTGTCGACGTACCCGCAGGTTGAGATCACAACAAGCCGTTTTTTGTGCATTTTCTCGTCGCGCAGCTCGTGAAAGCTTGCATTTTTGTCCTCGACCAGGTTGCCCATATACGGCAGCATGAACGGCAGACAGCGGTCTGTCATCGCCTTGATTTGCGACGGCATGCCGAAAAAATACAGCGGGAAGCTCTCGATCACGATGTCCGCCGCCTCAATTTTGGGGTACAGCTCCTGCATTTCGTCCTTGATAATGCATTTTCCGGGGGTCTTGCTCCAGCAGGAAAAGCACCCGACGCAGGGCTTTATGTTCATTTTGTAAAGGTTTACATGCTCGATTTTCGTGCCCTCGGGGAAGCCCTCCAGAAACGCCTTCGTGATGTTCAGCGTGTTCGATTTTTCCGCCTTCGGGCTCCCGTTCAGAACCAGTACGTTCATTTTTCACTCCGATTTCTCCCCGATTTTTTGACCGTTTTTGAGGTGTAAAATCGGGGCGTTTTTATGCTCATTTTTTCAATTATTTTGGCTCAACCAAGCCGTTTTTCGGCAATCTGTGCTTTCGTCAAATTCGCCGCATTTTGTGCGTTTTTTTACACCCCGTTTTTATCGGGGAAAACGCTGTCCTCCGCAAACGAAATTATCTCGTCAGCAGGGTAATTTATGCTGTAAAAATAACGCCTTCCGCACGCGAAAATCACCCCGTCGCGGTAAAGCTCGCCCGAAATATCCGCGCAGCTAAGGTTGTCGAAAATGTCCGACCCGACGCGCTTAACATACGATTCGCGGCGGGTCCACGCCCTGAAAAAGTCTGTGGTTTTGTCGGGTGATTTTACAAAATTTTCCAGCTCGCGCTTGTTCATAAACGTCCCCGCAAGCTTGTCAAGCTGCTCGGGCGAATAATCCCGCACCCGCTGGACGTCGCACCCGATATTCGCGTTTTCGCCGACAGCCAGCGCGCAAAACGCACATCCTTCGCTGTGCGACACGCTGAAATCAAGGCAGGACGACGCGATATGCGGGCGGCTGTCCGAGCCGAGAATTATCGGCACCGCCGCGCGGTCAATCTTGTTCGCCTGAAGCAGGCTGTCCAGCAGCAAAAATCCGCTTGCCGAATCACAAAACGCCGCGCCGCGCCTGCGCATTATCTCGTTGAAATAATCCTCGCAGTCGGGGGAATACGCCTGCCGAAGCGACTCAATCCGCTGCCGCAAGCCTCCCGCGGTCACTACCGACGCGGTAAAATCGATTACCACCATTTTTCACACCGTTCTTTAAAATCAGCTTTCTCCGTAAACCGCGCTTTTGTCCATTGAAGTAAACAGCATACTGCCCTTTGCCTTGACAACTCCGTCCGCGGCGATAACCGCCGAAAATTCGTAAGCTGCCGCGCTTTTTAACGTGCATTTTACGGT